>VBDM01000179.1 GCA_005881355.1 Betaproteobacteria bacterium | reverse complement strand
CGCGCTGAAACCACCGTGGAACCGGTCGCATGGACGAAATCATCGGACACGGACAACCGCAAGTCCGCCTTGGTTTCGTCCAGCGCGTAGGACGGCGCGCTGAGGAGAAGCGCCGCGCCCAGCAAAAGGCCGGTGATCGCCGCGCGGCCCGCAGCGGCGGAAGACCTTGAAGGATTCGAGCACCTCACGAGCCGCTTCCCGCATCATGATGCAGTCAGCCTACGACCACACTCCGCCCAGCGCCTTGAACAGATCGGCGATCGCCGCCCGCTGCGCGCGCAGCGCGTCGATGCGGTTCTGCTCGGCGGCGAGCAGGTTGCGCTCCGCATCGAGCACCTCGAGCTGGCCGGTCATGCCGTTCTGGTAGCGAAGGCGCGCGAACCGCAGCGTGGTCCTCAACGCCGTGACGCGCTCGCTCTCGGCCTCGAGCCGCTCGCGCGCCTTGGCCTGCGCCACGAGCGCGTCGCGCACGTCGCGGAACGCGTTCTGGATCGCGAGCTGGTACTGGGCGAGCGCCTGGCGCTCGCGCGCGCCGGCGGCCTGCACCTGCGCGTCGATGCGCCCGCCCGCGTAGATCGGCTGGCCCGCCGCGAGCGCGGCCTGCCAGACCCGGGTCGGCCCGGTAAACAAGTCGGACAGCGCCACGCTCTCGCTGCCCAGAAAACCGGTGAGGGAGAGCGTGGGAAAGTAAGCCGCGCGCGCCACCGCGACGCGGGCGTTTGCGGCGATGAGCGCCTGCTCGGCCTGAACCAGATCCGGCCGGCGCAGCAACAGGTCCGAGGGCAGGCCCGCCGGGACGACGATCGCGACGGTCTCGCCTTCCGGGTCGCTTCCCGCCTCGAGCGCGCCTTCGTAGATCGCTCTGGGGCTCTTGCCGAGCAGCACGGCAAGGGCGTTTTCCTGCTGCGCACGCTGCAGCTCCAGCACCGGCAGCAGCGCGCGTTCGGCCGCGACGTCGGCCTCGAGCTGGCGGTAATCGAATTCGGAGATGTCGCCGACCTCGAAGCGCCTCTTTTGCATGCCGAGCGCTTCGCCGCGCGCGGCGAGCGAGCGCCGGGTGGCGGCGAGCTGCCCGTCGAGCGCGCGCAGCGCGAAATAAGCCTGCGCCACGTCCGAGGTCAGCGTGATGAGCACCGTCTCGCGCGCGGCTTCGGTGGCGAGCAGGTCGGCGCGCGCGGCCAGCGTGGCGTTGCGCAGCCGGCCCCACAGGTCGATCTCGTAGGAGACGCCCAGCGCCGCCCGGGTGTCGTTGAAATCGGGATCGGCGCCCGGCGGCAGCGGCGTCGGGCCGCGCTGCGAGGCGCGCGTGCGGCTGCGGCTTGCGTTGGCGCTGACTTGCGGCCGCTGATCGGCCGCTGTCGCCGAAAGCGCCGCGCGCGCTTCGTCGACGCGGGCGATCGCGAGCATCACGTTCGCGTTGTGGGCGAGCGCTTCGTCGACCAGGCTGTCCAGCACCGGGTCGCCGTACACCTTCCACCAGCGCGCATCCCGGGCCTTCACGCCGTCGGCCGGCGCATCGCGCCAGCCCGCGGGCAGATCGACCGCGGGTTTCGTGTAATCCGGTTTCAGCCCCGCGCACCCGGCAAGCAGAAATGCGAATCCCAAAGCGGCAATAGAAAGCTTACGCATGGCCGTCCTCCGTTTTCAGCGGCACCTGGTGCGGAACGTCGACCGTGCGGCGCGCGCGTTCCCGCTCGAGCTCGATCTCGGTCCGCAATTCCGCCGCGGTGCGGCGCTCCGAGAGCCTGCGGTCGGTGATGAGCTTGAAGAACAGGGGCACGAAGAAGATCGCGAGGAAGGTCGCCGCCATCATCCCGCCCATGACGCCCGTTCCGACCGAACGCCGCGCGCCCGCGCCGGCGCCCGCCGAGATCGCGAGCGGCAGCACCCCGAAAATGAAGGCGAGCGAGGTCATCAGGATCGGACGGAACCGCAGCCGCGCCGCCTCCAGCGCCGCCGCCGCGGTGGACAGGCCCTCCTGGTGCTTCAGCACCGCGTACTCGACGATCAGGATGGCGTTCTTCGCGGCGAGGCCGAGCAGCGTCACCAGGCCGATCTGGAAATACACGTCGTTGGTGAATCCGCGCAGCCACACGGCGGCGAGCGCGCCGAAGGTGCCGAACGGCAGCGCCAGCAGCACCGACAGCGGCAGCGACCATTTTTCGTACTGCGCCGCGAGGATCAGGAACACCATCAGCGCGGCGAGCCCGAGCGCGATCAGCGAAGTGCCGCCCGACCGCTTCTCCTGGAACGAGGCCCCGCCCCAGTCGTAGCTGAAATCCGGCGGGAGCACCTCGTCGGCGATTTTTTCCACGGCCTGGATCGCCTGGCCGGACGAGACGCCGGGCGCGCCCTGCCCGATCAGCTTCACCGCGGGCAGGTTGTTGAAGCGGTCGAGCGAGTCGGGACCCGAGGAGTAGCGCACGTTGGCGAGCGCGTTGAGCGGCACCATCTCGCCTTTCTGGGAGCGCACGTAGATCTCGCCGATCGAGTCGGGGCGCTTGCGGTAGCCGGGCTCTGCCGACATCAGCACCTGCCAGGTGCGGCCGTACTTGTTGAAGTCGTTGACGTAGTAGGTGCCGGAGGTGGCGGCGAGCGTCCCGTAGAGAGCGTCGATCGGCACCCCGAGCGCCTTGGCCTTGTCGCGGTCCAGGTCGACGTAGAGCTGCGGCACGTTCGCGCGCCAGAAAGTGTTGACGAACGAGAGCATCGGCTCCTTGCTCCCGCGCGCGAGGAACTGCTGCAGCGCTTCGGCGGTGCGTTTCGGCCCGCCTTCGCCGCGGTTCTGGACGTAGAACTCGAAGCCGCCCGCCGTGCCCAGCCCGAAGATCGGCGGCGGGTTGAAGGCGAGCACCAGCGCCTCCTTGATGCGCGCGGTCTTCATGAAGAGCTCGCCCACCAGCTGCGAGGCGGTGACGGAGCGCTCGTCCCAGTGCTTTTGCGTGACGAAGATCGTCGCCGCGTTGTTGCGGTAGCCGCCGCCGATGAAGTCGAACCCGGTGAACGCGATCGCGTTTTCGTTGGCCGGGTTGGAGCGGATCGCCTCCACCACTTCGGTCACCACGCGGTCGGTGCGCTCGAGGGTCGCGCCGTCGGGCAGAATCACCGCGGCGATGTAGTAGCCCTGGTCTTCGTCCGGCACCAGGCTCCCCGGCGTGATGCGCCACAAGCCGGCCGCGAGCGCGACCATCCCCGCGAACAGCGCCACCCCGATCCCGCCGCGGCGGATCATCCACGCCACGCCGCCGGTGTAGCGGCCCGTCACGCGGCGGAACCAGTCGTTGAACCAGCTGAAGAAGCGCCCGGGCTGCCTGTGCTCGCGCTTCAGGATCAGGACGCACAGGGCCGGCGTGACGGTGAGCGCCACGGTCCCCGAGATCACCACCGCGATCGAGATGGTCACCGCGAACTGGCGGTAGAGCTCGCCCGTGAGGCCGCCGAGGAACGCGATCGGCACGAACACGGCGCACAACACCAGCACGATCGCGATAATCGGGCTGGTCACCTCTGTCATCGCCTTGACCGCGGCCTCGCGCGCATCCAGGTGCTCCTCGTGCATGATGCGCTCGACGTTCTCGAGCACCACGATGGCGTCGTCCACGACGATGCCGATGGCGAGCACCATGCCGAAGAGCGTCAGCGTGTTGATCGAGTAGCCGAGCAGGTAGAGGCCCGCAAAGGTGCCGATCAGCGAGACCGGCACCGCGGCGAACGGGATCAAGGTCGCGCGCCAGTTCTGCAGGAAGACGAACACCACCAGAAACACCAGCAGCATCGCCTCCGCGAGCGTCTTCAGCACCTCGCGGATCGATACTTCGACGAAGCGCGTGGTATCGTAGGGGACCGAGTAGGTGAGCCCGTCGGGAAAGCGAGCGGAAAGCGTCTGCACCGTCTTCTTGACGTTGTTCGAGACTTCGAGCGCGTTGGCGCCGGGCTGCAGGAACACGCCGACCAGCACCGCCTCCTTTCCGTTGACGCGGCCGATGAAGTCGTAGTCCTTGGAGCCCAGCTCGACGCGCGCGACGTCCTTCAGGCGCAGCGTCG
>VBDM01000178.1 GCA_005881355.1 Betaproteobacteria bacterium | reverse complement strand
CTCGATCAGCGGCGCGTGATCGGTCCCGAAATTGGAGAACAGATACTCGATGCCGATCTCGTTCAGCCCTTCGAGGAAATAGTGGGCGGTGGAGTTGAGCTTTACCTGGGGAGCTTTGTCCATCCCGGGTTCCTGTGGTGTTTAGACACCCATGGCTGTCTGGAATCTAGGGCTTCCGGACCACTAGGCCGGCACCTTGTACACCACGTCGCCCTCGCGGGCGTGCTCGGTCACCTTCAGGCCGATCTCCTGTCCGGCGCTCGCCTCGGACACCGGCTGACGCTCGATCTGCATGGACTCGACGCGCTGGCGGATATCGCTCGTGTGGCCGAGGATGCGGATCGTATCGCCGACGCGCAGGCTGCCGGACTCCATCCTCACCGCCGCGACCGAAAGATCGCCGTAGTAGTGGGTCACGATGCCGACCCGCTCCTCGCCCGCCATGGGACCGCGCGGCGCCGCGGGAGCGGCCGCCGGGCGCGGCCTGGGGGTAGCCCGGGCCGCGGGCCGTTTCCTGGGCGCGGCGCGGCGGGCCGCCGGTCTTTTCACCGCGGCTTTCCTCTTGAGCGGCTTGGACTTCTTGCGGATCGCCGGTTTTCTTGCCGGCGCCTTCTTGCGTTTGACTTTGGCCTTCGGTCTCTTCTTTGCGGCGATCATGGCTCCCTCCGTGGGGTGTGGGGGCAGAACTTCGGTAATCCTAGTCGCCCGGACGCAACATATCAATCTCGGCCCAAGCGGCCCCGAGGCCGAACGGGTCCGGGCCCGGGCGGGAACGGCGTTATCATGACGCGTCCGGCGATCGTCCTTGTGACCGCGCGCGGCGCGACTGGAGATCTGAGAAATGAGCGAACGAAACGCGAGCCGATCGGCGGGCTGCCTTCTTCTGACCCTAGGCGCACTGATCGCGAGCGGCGGTGCGTACGCGGACGGAATCCAGGTCACCGAAGCCTGGTCCCGGCCGACCCCGCCGGGCATCGACGTGGGTGTGGCTTACTTCGTGATCGACAACCAGGGCAGGAACGACCGTCTGGTGGGTGTGTCCTCGCCCGTCGCCAAGCGCGCCGAGCTGCACATCAGCCAGATGGAAGGCGGGGTCATGAGGATGAAGCATCTGGAAGCCGTGGAGGTCAAGAGCGGGGTGCCCACGTCGTTTGAGCCGAGCGGCAGGCACGTGATGCTCACGGGGCTCAAACAGCCGCTGAAGGAAGGCGACGCGTTTCCGCTGGTCTTGAGCTTCGCGAACGCGGGGCCCGTCAAGGTTCAGGTGCGGGTCAGGGGAACCGCCGTCGCGGGCGGGGGAGGCCACGGAGCGGACCATTCGAAGATGAAGCAGGCTCGCTAGCCGGGCGCCGGCACGGCGCTCGATGTCCTGCCGGTACGCCCGATGGATAGGGAACCTTGATGCGCCCGCGCAAAATCGCCCTGCTCGCCGCCGCCGTCGTCGCGGTCTGTGCCGGCATAGTCTTCGGGATCCTGTCGCGATCGGGCGATCGGCCGGAGATCGCCGGCTTCGTCTATCCCGAGCCCAAGACGATTTCGCCGTTCAAGCTCACCGAACACAACGGATCCTCGTTCGATCTGGACGCGCTGAAGGGCAAGTGGTCGTTCGTCTACTTCGGATACACGTACTGCCCCGACGTGTGCCCGACGACGCTCGCCGAGCTGAGCCGCGCGCAAGAACTGCTCGAAGAGGCGGGGCTGGATGCCGGCAACCAGTACTTCTTTGTCTCGGTGGACGCGCAACGCGACACCCCGCAAAGGCTCGCGGAATACGTCGCGTTCTTCGACAGGAAATTCGTCGGCGCAACGGGCGCCGACGAGGCGCTGACGAAATTCACCCAGGAAGTGGGCGTTCTGTACTCGTTCCCGGAGGGCAGGAAGGGGAAGAGCTACGCCGTGGACCACTCCTCGACCGTGGCGCTCTTCGATCCGAACGCACGTCTCGCCGCCGTGTTCACGTCGCCGCACAAGGCGGAGGAAATCGTCGAGGGCTTTCGGAAAATACTACGGCGCCGGACGTGACGGTTCGGCCGGTGGCGACACGATCCCGGAGCAGCTCAAAAGCGCGCGCGCGTTCAACAGGTCGGTGGAATACACGCCCCAGGCTCCCCGCTCCTTGAGGCGGCCGACAAAGCCGGGCTCCAGGGACCGGGCGACCCACATGCGGGGAAACCAGGGCACGGGCCTCACCAGAGAGCCCTTGGCATCGGCGACATTGCGAAACAACTCGCGCGCGCCCAAGGACGGAGAAAATACGACGAGGACCGTTCCGGTGCCGGGATCATCCAGCGACATTCTGTAGAGATGAATGCCGAACACGGGCGTCCAGGTGAGAACCACGAGGAACACGCAGATCCAGATCAGCGCGCGGCTGCGCGCCCCGCCTGCGCCGGGCGGCTTCGAGGTTTCCTTCGGATCGCTGATCACTGCACAATCCTAGCCGCCGCGCCGCCTCATATCAATCTCCCGGGCAGGCTCCCCGGGGATCGCCGGTCACGGCTCCTGCGAGTCCATCAGGATGAAGGCGACCCGGCAGGGCTTGCCGCTGCGGTTCACCCAGGCGTGGTTGGTCGCCTGCTGCACGACCACGTCGCCCGCCTTCAGATGGACTTCGCTGTCGTCGAGCAGCATGTCGATCTCGCCGGAGAGGATGATCGCGTAATCGACGCTGCGCGTCCTGTGCATCATCGGGTGCCGCGGCGGCAGCCCCTTCTGCGGAGCGTGATCGCCGACGACCTTCATCATCGTGTTGATGTCCATGCCCTCGATCTTGGGGGTGGTGGGCACGAAATCCACGATGCGGAAGATCGTGCCGTTCCTGGGCGGGACGAGCCCCACCTTGGTCTTGCCGCGGTCCGCCGTCCAGGAGAAGTCGGGCGGGCTCTGTTCGGTGACCCACATCTCGCTCGCGGGATTGGGCGAGCGGAAGCTCGTCAGCTGGACCTTGCCGTCGAGCATCACCACCGCCTTGCCGGAGGAGTCGATCTTGGTGACGACGCGGCGGACCTCGGGGGGATTCTGCTGCTGCGCGGCGGCGGACCCGATCAGCGCGACCGCCGCGCTCACGGCTGCCAATGACAATGCGATTTTCATGGTTCTCCTCCTTTGGATAGGGGCTGCAAAATCGAGGACTGGGCCAGAAGGTGCGCGATCGAGTTGGCATAGTAGCGCAGCAGCGGCAGCTCTTTCTCGCGCGCGAGATACAGCCCTTCGCTCTCGTCGACGAGGTGTCGCATGAGCAGCATCCTCAGGCCGACGTTGATCGCATAGTCGAAGTCGCGCCGCGGCACGTAGATGCGCGCCCCGGAGCGCTCGAGCCCCTCGAGCAGACGCTCGACCTCGGCCTTGAGCTCGAGCGCCGAGAGCCTGCGCTCCGGGCTTCCCACGAACACCGTCGCGATGAGCGGAACCGGCACAACCGGGACGATAGCGCCGACCGCCTCCATGAGGCGCGCGCCGAGCGCGGCCGTTTCGCGCTTGCGCTCCTCGCCCGATAGCTTGTGGAAATCGACGCCGCGCTCCCGGCAGTATGCCCGCATCGAGATCGGCGAGCCGAAGTTGACGCAGGCGTAGCCGAAGCGGCGCCACTCGCTCTTCAGCATCAACCTCAAGTTGTGAGCGACGAAGACGAGCGCGTTCCACAGGACCCGCGCGCGGCCGACGCGCCGAGCGTCCGGATCGAGCGCGCGCAAGAGGCTCCGGTCCTCGAGCACGCGATCGTAGTTGACTCCGAGCGGCACGAATACGAGGTCGTGCTCGCCGTCCAGCCGGAAGCCGCGCATCATGTAGTCGATCACGCCGAGCCGGGGCTCGCGCATGCGCCCGTCGCGCGTGAGGCCTCCCTCGGGGAAGACCGCCTGGGGCACGCCCGCCTCGGTCGCCATGGCGATGTAGCGCTCGAGCACGCGCCGGTACAGCTCGTCCTTCGAGTTGCGGCGCACGAAGTACGCGCCCATCGCGCGCACCAGCGCCGAGAGCGGCCAGATGCGCGCCCACTCGCCCACGGCGTAGGAGAGCGCCGCCTGGTCGGCGGCGAGATACGCCGCGAGGATGTAGTCCATGTTCGAGCGGTGGTTCATTACGAACACCACGGCGGCGTCGGGCTCGATTTTCGCGATGCCCCCTGAGTCGAGGTAGCCCAGCCGCACGCGGTAGAGCGAGCGCGCGATCCAGCGCCCGATCCAGTAGCCGATGCG
>VBDM01000177.1 GCA_005881355.1 Betaproteobacteria bacterium | reverse complement strand
CCATCTCGAGCTTGTGCAGGACTTCGAACAAGCGCTGCTCGTCGCCCTTTTTCTTGGGCTCGACCGCGAGGCCGTGCATCGGCGTGGGAAACTCGAGCGGCCGCAGGTGGATATGGTCCTCGTCGTGCGAGTCGTGCAGCACGCGGTCGAACTCGATCTCCTCGACCTTGGTCACCGCGCCGATGTCCCCCGGAACGAGCGCGTCGGTCTCGACGTAGTCCTTTCCCTGGATCGTGAACAGGTGCCCGACCTTGACCGGGCGCCTGCCGTCGCCGACGAACAGCTGCGTGTTCGGCGTCATCGTCCCCTGGTGCACGCGGAACATGCCCACCTTGCCGATGAAGGGGTCCATGACGATCTTGAACACGTGCGCGAGCACGTGCGCCTTCGCGCCGGGCACGGCGAAGAACTCCTCGGCCTTCTCGCCCTCGCCCTTCAGGAACGGCGGCGCGTTGCCCTCGGTCGCGTTCGGCGCGAGGTTGACGAGGATGTCGAGCAGCGCCTCGACCCCCACGCCGTTCCTCGCCGAGGTGAAGCACACCGGGATGAGGTGGCCTTCGCGCAGCGCCTTCTCGAAGGGCGCGTGCAGCTGCCCGGGCGCGACTTCGCCCTGCTCGAGGTACTTCGCCATCAATTCCTCGTCCACCTCCACCACCTGGTCGACGAGCGCCGAGTGCGCCGCCTTGACCGAAGAGAAATCCGTCTCGCCGTCGGGATTGAAGAAGCAATCGACGACCTCCTTGCCGTCTCTGGCGGGCAGGTTGATCGGCAGGCATTCCTTGCCGACCGCGGCGCGGATGCGCTCGATCATCGCCGGGAGATCGGCGTTCTCCGCGTCGATGCGGTTGACGACGATCATGCGGCACAGCTGCCGTTTCGCCGCCCATTTCAGCATGCGGTCGGTGGCGAGCTGGACGCCGGTCTCGGCGTTGATCACGACGACCGCGGTCTCGACCGCCGCGAGCGCGCCGATCGCCTGCCCCATGAAATCGGGCGACCCGGGCGTGTCGATCAGGTGGATATGGGTGTTCTTCCAGGAAAAATTGACGATCGCCGAGTTGAGCGAGTGCTTGTACTCCTTCTCGAGCGGATCGAAGTCGCAGACGGTGTTTCCCCGCTCGACGCTGCCGGCCGAGGGGATCGCCCCGGCCTTGGCGAGCAGCGCCTCGGCGAGCGTGGTCTTCCCCGCGCCGGTGTGGCCCACCAGCGCTACGGTACGAATGGATTCCGTCGAATACTTGGGCATGCGAAAGACTCCTCCTCTGCAGCGCGGGCGCGCTGCGACCGGTTCTGGTGTGACGGGTAAAAGCCGGACGGCTTCGACCCTACTCTACGCTCGCGGGCGCGGGCTCGTCAAAACCGTCCGCTGAAGCCGAACATCCCTATGGTGAAGCGCGCCAGCCCGTAGCCGAGCCAGATCGGGATCCGCCGCCACAGCGGCTGGGCGAACCAGCCCTCCTTCGCCACCACGCGCGCCCCCCGCTCCATGTCGGCGCGCAGCAGGCTCCGCAGCCGCGCGGCGAAGCCCCGGTCCTCGACCACGACGTTCGCCTCGCGCGCGAGGAGCAGGCTGAACGGGTCGATGTTGGACGAGCCCACCGTCGCCCAGTGGCCGTCGACGACGGCCACCTTCGCGTGCATGAAGCTCTTGTGATACTCGTAGATCTCCACTCCGGCCTCGAGGAACGTCCCGTAGAGCGCCCGCGAGGCGTAGCGCAGCAGCAGGTACTCGACGCGCCCCTGCAGGAGCAGCGCCACCCGCACGCCGCGGGCGGCGGCGCCGGTGAGCGCGCGGCGAAAGCGCCTGCCGGGAAAGAAATAGGCGCAGGCGACGACGATCTCCTGCCGCGCGGAGTCGATCGCCTCGAGATACGCCTCCTCGATGTCGCGGCGGTGGCGGAAGTTGTCGCGCGCGACGAAAGCCGCACGCTGGTCGCCCTTGCGCGCGGCCTCGGGAGTCAAGGGGTGGCTGACGCGCCACGCGTGCCGGCCCCTGCGCCACGCGACGCGGTTCCACAGCCGCACCACCGCATCGTGGATCGGGGCGAGGAGCGGTCCCTCGACCCGGACTGCGTAGTCGTAGCGCGGCGGGACCTGATGCGGTGTGTCCATGTCGTCGATGACGTTGATGCCGCCGACGAAGGCCACGCGGGCGTCCGCGACCGCGAGCTTGCGGTGCATGCGCATCAGACGGTCGCGGCGAAAAGCCTCGCTCAGGGTCCCGGGGCGGAACACGAGCAGCCGCACGCCGGCCTCGCTCAAGCCCGGCGCGAGGCTCTTCAGCATCTCCCTCGAGCCGAACCCGTCCACGAGCACGTGCACCGCGACGCCGCGCGAGGCGGCCTCGCACAGCGCATGCGATATGCGCCTTCCGGTCGCGTCGTCGGCGTAGATGTAGGTTTCGAGATAGATCTCGCGCTCGGCCCCGCGGATCGCCGCCTCGAGCTCCGGGAAATACTCCAGACCCGAGCGCAGCAGCGTCAGCCGGTTGCCGGGCAGGAACTCGACCGCCATGCGGGGGGCGCTCACTCGAGCTGCAGATGCGCGGAGAGCGCGGCGTGGTCCGAGAGGCGCGACCACATCGGCCCGTGGTGCACGTGGGCGTGGCGCACCCGGAAGCCGCGCACGTAGATGCGGTCCAGGCGCAGCACCGGGAAGGCGCTCGGAAAGGTGCGCGCGGGCCTGCCCCAGTGGTCGGCGAGCGCCTCGCGCAGGCCGAGGTCCCGGGCGAGGCGCTTGCCCGCGAGGTTGCGCCAGTCGTTGAAGTCGCCCGCGACGACGAGCGGCGCGTTCTCGGGAACCTCGCGCTGCAGCCGCTCGATCAGCGCGCCGACCTGGTGGCGCCGCCCGCGCTCGTGCAGCGCGAGATGCACGCAGATGCAGTGCAGCGTCTGGCCGAGCCGCGGGACCTCGATCTCGCAATGCAGCAGCCCGCGGCGCTCCAGGCCGTGGGTCGAGACATCCTGGTTCTCCGCGCGCACGATCGGATAGCGGCTCAGAATGGCGTTGCCGTGATGGCCGTGGTCGTAGACGGCGTTGCGCCCGTAGGCGAACTCTTCCCACACCTGGTCGGCGAGGAACTCGTATTGCGGCTCGTCGGGCCAGTCCGCGAAGCGCGCGGCGTTGCGGCGGTGATGCCCCTGGACTTCCTGCAGGAAGATGATGTCCGCGGCGAGCAGCCGCAGGCGGTCGCGCAGCTCGTGGATCATCACGCGGCGGTTGAACTGGGAGAAGCCCTTGTGGATGTTGTAGGTGGCGAGGTTGAGATTCATGCGGCGGCAACGCTTCTAGGGCCTGGGCTTGATGCGGGCAAGGGCGTCGCGCCGCTCGATCTCCTGGACCATGGCGCGGAACCTGCGCTCGAGCGAGCGGCGCACGATGGGCATGCCGATGAGCGGCGGCACGAAGAAGCCCGGCACGAACCGCCCCGAATAGACGAGCTTCATGCCGGCCTCCGACGCCTGCAATTCGTAGCTCCCTTCCATGTCCTTCATGTCGCCGGCGACCGCGCGCGCGACGATGCGCCGCGGCGGGTCCTCGGACACCGCCATCGTCACCTCGATCGGCTGCCGGAAGAAAAGGAAGCTGAATTCGCCCTTCTGCTCGACCAGGACGCCCTCCGAGTTGCGGCGCAGGACCCGCGAGCTGCGCACGTCCGGGATGAACTCGGCGAGGTGATCGTAGTCGGTCAGCACTTCCCAGGCGATGCGCGGGTTCGCTTCCAGCTCGGCCGACGCCCTGACCGACACGAATTCCCCCTCGCGCGCGATCTCGATCGCGATCTCGTGCCCGGCCGCGGAGCGCGGCAGGCATTGGAGGGCCGGTGCGGGTGGCGGGCATGCCGCCAGCATGCAACAAGGCGGTGCCCGGCCGCAACCTCGAGGGGCTCACGCGGCGCTTGCGCCGAGCCCGCGCGGCAGGGCGAGGATCGCGTCGCGGTTGGTCGAGGAGATCGTGAGCGCCGCGGCCTCGCGCCAGGGCAGCCACTTATAGCCCCGGTGCTCGGCGGGATCGAGCGCGACTTCGAGCGGCGCGGGCACTTCCATGCTGAACACGCGCTCGAGGTTGTGCGTCACCCCCGGCGCGTAGCGGCCGAGGTGCTTCTTGAAGATCTCGAAGCGGTTCTCGACGCCCCAGTCGCGCAGTTCGTGGCGGGTCGCGTCGAGGCCCGTCTCCTCGCGCACCTCGCGGATCGCCGTTTCGCGCAGCGGCTCGGATTCGTGCGCGACGCTCCCCGTGACCGACTGCCAGAAGCCCGGCCAGCCGGCGCGCTCCATCATCAGCACCTGCAGGTCGGGGGTGTGGATCACGACGAGGACCGAGCGCGGGATCTTGTAGGGCGGGTTCACGCGGAAGGGCTTTATCGGGACGCGAATTCACGGAGGCCGATATCATACGGGGATCGGCGGCAAATCATGTTGAGCGCGGAAAAAAACCGGACGCTGACGCGGGTGGGGGCGGGAACGCCCATGGGAGAGCTGCTGCGCCGCTACTGGCATCCGATCGGCGCGGTGAGCGAGCTCGGGAAAAACCCGGTGAAGCCGGTGCGCCTGATGGGCGAGGATCTCGTGCTCTACAAGGATCTGTCCGGGACCTACGGGCTGATCGGGCGCCGTTGCAGGCACCGCTCCGCGGATCTCGCCCACGGCTACGTCGAGCGCTGCGGCCTGCGCTGCCACTATCACGGCTGGACCTACGACGAAGGGGGCGCCTGCATCGCCCAGCCCTTCGAGGAAAAATTCGACCCGCAGGAGCGCCTCAAGAAAAAAATCCGGACGACCGCCTACCCGGTGCAGGCCAAGGCCGGCCTCGTGTGGGCCTATCTCGGACCGCAGCCCGCGCCGCTCCTGCCCGACTGGGAGCCTTTCTCCTGGAAAAACGGATTCGTGCAGGTCGTTTTCGCGGAGGTTCCGTGCAACTGGCTGCAGGCCCAGGAGAACTCGATCGACCCGGTGCACTTCGAGTGGATGCACGAGAACTGGAACGCGCGTCTGAAAGGCCGTACGGGCCCTCTCGCCCCGGCGCACCTCAAGCTCGGCTTCGAGGAATTCGAGCACGGCTTCATCTACAAGCGGGTGCGCGAAGGCTCCGACGAGAGCGATCCGCTGTGGACGGTGGGCCGCGTGTGCCTGTGGCCCAACGGCTTCTTTCTCGGCGAGCACTTCGAGTGGCGCGTGCCGGTCGACGATGAGAACCTGCTCTCGGTCACGTGGTCGTTCATCCGCGTGCCGAAGGAAGCCGAGCCCTACGAGCAAAAAAGCATTCCGTTCTGGAACGCGCCGGTCAAGGACTCGAACGGCCGCTGGATCGCGAGCCACGTGATCAACCAGGACATCACCGCCTGGGTCGGGCAGGGGCGGATCGCCGACCGCACCAAGGAAAACCTGGGCGCGAGCGACCGCGGGATATCCCTGCTGCGCAAGCGCCTGTTCGACGACCTCAGGGCCGTCGCCGCCGGCAAGGATCCCAAGGGCCTCATCCGCGATCCCGGGAGGAACGAGCGCGTCGAGCTGCCCAACATCGGCAGGAAGCTCTACACCGAGGGCATGACGCTCGAGCAGTACCGCGGGCACCCGTTCTGGAAAAACCTCCTCGAGGATTTCAGGTGGCACTGCGGCCAGCCGCCCGAAGTG
>VBDM01000176.1 GCA_005881355.1 Betaproteobacteria bacterium | reverse complement strand
GGCGGCGATGCGCGTGTCCACCGAAGGGATGTGTTTCTTCAGGTCCTTCAACGGGTGACCGACCAGCGGCCCGCCCTGGAAGGCGCGCACTGCGACCAGGCTCGCCTTGCCGTGGGCGAACTCGAGCACCTGCAGCGCTTCGGGAAACTCGATGAGCTTGGCGATATAGTCGGTCAAGACCTGCTCGGGACAGATCGCAAGATCGACGCCAAAGCAGTCCGGCCCGAGCACCCGCTCGTTGGAAAGGTAATCGGTGGCCCGCAGGCGCACGATACGCGTGGGCACGTTGAATAATTGCTGTGCCAGCTTGCACGCCACCAGATTCGTCTCGTCGCTTTGCGTCACCGCGATCATGAGGTCGCAGTCCTCGATACCCGCCTCCAGGAGCACCGAGGGGTGCGCTGCGCTGCCGAGCACCGTGCGAAGGTCCAGCCGGTCCTGCAGGTTGCGCAGCCTCACGCCGTCGATGTCCACCACGGTGATGTCGTTGGCCTCGGACGCGAGGCTTTCGGCGACGGTCGAGCCGACCTGGCCGGCGCCGAGGATCACGATTTTCACGACGGGAGCCCGTGCGAAAAAGGACGCATTCTATTCCGAATCGCGGTCTCTGCCCAAAATCCGACTCAGTCCTCTTTTCGCCCGGTGAGAATTCCGAGCGCCTTGAGCTTTCGGTACAAATGGGTGCGCTCGAGGCCGCTTCGCTCGGCGACGCGCGCGACCGATCCGTTCGCCTGCGCGAGGTGATGCTCGAAGTAGTTGCGTTCGAAGGCCTCGCGCGCCTCGCGCAAAGGCAGATCGAGCGACAGGCCCACCTCGGCTGCACGGCGCGCGAATTGCGGCACCACCCGCTCGGCGTCGCCCGCGCCGATCTCCTCCTCGAGGCTGGTGAGCGCCAGGGTGCGCACCGCGGCGGCGAGGTCCTCGAGGTTGCCGGGCCAGGAGAAATAGCGCAGGACGTTGAGGGCTCCGGTGGAAAAGTTTCGCGGCGGACAAAAGCGCGTTTCCACCAATTGCGCAAGCATCAGGCTCGCGATCTCAGGGATGTCCTCCGGATGCTCACGCAAGGCCGGAAGCGCAATGACGATTCCGGCGAGCGCCTGCATCAGCACCGCGTCGAAGCCCTGCGATTCCACCAGGCGTCTCGGCTCCTCGGCCGTGAAGGACACGAGCCGTATGCTGATCTTTTCCGCGCGCGCGGCGAAGAACGCCAAGTGCTTCTGCTGGTTCTTGGACAGCGCCGCCAGCTCCTCGACGAACAGCACGCCGCCGGCGGCCTGCTGGAGCAAGTCCTGAGAAGCATCGTTGAGCGCGTGCGCCGCGTCGATCCACGGCGTATTGGGTTGTTGAAGATAGCGCGCGTAGAGCTCCGGCATCACGCCCTTCTCGCCGCGCATCAATACCGCCGTGCCCGCGGCGGAGATTCGCGCGAGGCGTTTTTTCAGCTCGGTGAGGCCCGCGGAGCGGCCGAAATTGGCGATGCTGAGAGGCGGGAGCGCGCGCGATTCCCCGGCCCGCAGCGCGCGCTTGACGGTCGCAAGCAGCTTTTGCAGCGCGATCGGCTTTTCCAGGAAATCCATCGCGCCGATGCGCGTCGCCTCCACCGCGGTATCGATGGTGCCGTGGCCCGACATCATGATGACCGGCATGTTGAGCTGGCCGCCGGTGGCCCATTCCTTCAGGAGCGTGATTCCGTCCGCGTCGGGCATCCAGATGTCGAGCAGCACGAGATCCGGCCGCCCACGCGCCCGCAATGAGCGCGCCGCGGTGGCATTCTCGGCAAGCTGCACCGAGTGCCCCTCGTCGGAAAGGATTTCCGACAGCAGCTCGCGGATTCCGACTTCGTCGTCAACGACTAGTATCTGCGCCATGGCCGTTCAAGCCGCAAGCGGAAGAGAGATACGCACGGCCGCGCCGCGACCGCCTTCCTTCTCCGTGCGATTCTCTATCCGGATGGTGCCGTGGTGCTCGTCGATGATCCGCTTCACGATCGCGAGCCCGAGTCCCGTCCCCTTGGGCTTGGTGGTGACGTAGGGCTCGAACGCACCGTCGACGACGGACTCGGGAAAACCGCAGCCGTTGTCGCTGATCCGCAGCCACACCTGGCCGCCCGAATGCTCGGTCGACACTTCGATCTTCGGATCGCTGCTGCCGGAAAGCGCGTCCTGGGCGTTCTGCAGCAGATTGTGGATCACCTGCCGCAGACGGTCGGGGTCACCGCGCACCGGGGGGATACCTTTCTGCAGATTCGCCTGAATCCGGGTTCCGGATTGTTCGTACAAGGCGAGCACCTCCGCGACCAGCCGATTGAGATCCAGCCCATCGAGCTGCGGCGGGAGCGTGCGCGCATAGTCGCGGAAGTCGTCCACCATGCTCTTCAACGCAGTCACCTGCGCGACGATGGTCTCGGTGGCGCGATCGAGAGCCTGCGCCGCTTCGAAGGAAAGCTTGTCGGTGAGCTTAGCCTGCAGACGCTCCGCTGCGAGCTGGATCGGTGTGAGCGGATTCTTGATCTCATGGGCGAGTCTGCGCGCAACTTCGCTCCAGGCGGTTGCGCGCTGCGCCGCTATCAATTGCGTGACGTCGTCGAACACCACCACGTAGCCGCCGCCGCTCGCCTCGGGAAGAGGCGAGCCTCGTACCAGAATCACCGCGCCGCGGTCGCGCATCTCGATCTGCTGCTGCCATTCGGCGCCGCCGCGCTGACGGAATTCTTCTCGCAGCATGCGCGCAAACTCGGCGAGCGCCGGCCAGTCCTCCTCGTGCAGTATGCTTCCCGCCCCGCTGTTTGCGATCCGCAGGACGAGGCCGTGGTCGAAAACGAGCACGCCCGCCGACAGATTGGCAAGGATGCTTTCCAGATACGCCTTGGCGGTCTCAAGCTGCGCCTGATTGCGCTGGGCGGCGCTGCGCGCCTCGCCCAGCTGCTCAGTCATGCTGTTGAACGACTGCGTGAGAATGCCCAGGTCGTCGCGGCTCGTGACCGGCGCGCGGCGCGAAAAATCGCCGCGCGCCACAGCCTGCGTGCCCTCGGCGAGCACCGCGAGCGGCTGCGACAGGCGCCGCGACAGCAGGAACGCGAGCGCGACCGCGGACAGCAGCGCGAGAAGCAACGTCAAAGTCAGCGTGAGAATGTAGATCTCCTTCAGCCCTTGGCGAGACAACGACAGCTCCTTGTAGGCGCGATACACGCTCTGGACCGATTCGCCTTGTTCGGCGAGCGCCTGGGGCACCCAGTGCGTAAGCTGCAGCAAGCGCGGCTCTCCGGCGAGCCTCGGGCTCTCAAGCGGCACGATCACGCGCAGCAGGAGCCCATGGTCTCCAACGGGCTCGACAGCGCTGTAGCCGCGCACCTGCCGCCCTTCGCGCAGCGCCTGCGCACCCGGGGCGGGCGGCACGAGTTTTCCGGTCTCGCGGCTCGCGCTCGCCAGGATTTTCCCACCTTCGGTCAGCAGCAATGCTTCTTCGACATAGGCCTGCTCGCGCAAGCGGGCAAGCACGGAGGCTTGTCGGCGCGTCGGGTTCTCGGAGAGGTCGAGCGCCATCACATGAGCCTTGAGCAGCAGCTCGTTCAGCATGACGTCGAGCGCCGCGCGGCCGAGATTGAGCCCGCCCTCGAGCGCGCGCTCGACGCGCACGTCGAACCAGGATTCGATGCTCTTCGCGAGAAACTGCAGCGACACGGTATAGACGAGGAGCCCGGGAACGACGCCCACGAGGGCAAACATGACGAGCACCCGGAAGGTAAGCAGCGATCCGAACACTTTTGCCCGGCGCTGCCGCGCCAGGACCGCGAGCTGGTACGCCACAAGCCCGAGGAGCGCGAGGGCGATCGCCGCGTTCAGGCCGAGCAGCAGCGGATAATGCTCGGCAAAGAGCGGGGAGTTGGCTGTCGCCGCTGCGAGCAGGAACAGCAGGATGCCGCCGAGCGCCGCGCTGCCAACCAGCACATAGGTCATCGGGCCTCCCGCACCGGCGCAAGCGGCGTGAACGGGAATCGCTTCCATTCGGAGGCAAGCGTCCAGTCGCGGTTGGTGACCGCGCTCACGCGGAACGGCGTCGGCAGTTGGGCCGGGTCCAGGCGCATGCGCACCGAAGCGATGTATTTTCGGCCGTTGTCGACCGAATCCTGTCCCAGCACCGGCCAGCCGTGAACCGTGCCGAGCGCTTGAAGCGCCTCGGCGAGCGTCGGGAAATTCTGATGCAGCGTCCCGCTGGAAAGCCGGTACTGTTGCGCCAACGGGAGATAGGCAAGCCGCAGCTCCAGCTTCTCGGAAGCGGATTTCTGGTCAAACCAGTACCAGCGCGGCCGAGTCAGCTCGAATTCCACGAGGAAACCGAGCGATACGCCGTTTTTCAGGGCCTCCAGCAGCGGCGGGGTCAGTTCCAAGTGAAAATCCGCATACAGGGAATAGCGCGCCTCGGCGATTTCCAATCCGACATTATTCACCTGGATGGGCTCGGCGAGCGCCGACGCCGCGAAACCCAGCGCGAGCGCCGCGGCGAATCGACCGAAGGTCGCGCTCATCTAGGCGGCTGGCCTTTTGTCAGCAAGGCGTAGAAGAAGCCGTCGCTATAGGCGCTGGGCAGGATCTGGCCGCCGTCAAGCCCCGGAAGCGGGAGCAGCTCGGCTTCCGGGTGCCGCGTGAGAAATGCGCGCACCTGCCCACCGTTCTCCTCCGGAAACACCGAGCATGTCGCGTACAGCAATTTACCATCGGTCGCGAGCACCGGCCATAAAGCGTCCAGCAGCTCCGCCTGGGCGCGGGCGAACTCGGCGGTATCGGCCCTGCGGCGCAACCACCGGATGTCGGGGTGGCGTCGCACCACGCCCGATGCTGAGCAGGGCGCGTCCAGGAGAATCCGATCGAAGGTCCTGCCTGCGCTGAAGCTTTCCGGTTCGCTGCAATCGCCGACTACGATTTTTGCCGCGAGCCCCAGCCGAGAAAGATTTTCGCCGATGCGCTGCGCGCGCACGCCGTCCGAGTCCACTGCAAGCAGCTCGCACCGGGCGAGTTCGAGCAGGTGTCCGGTTTTTCCGCCCGGCGCCGCGCAGGCATCGAGGACCCGCATCCCGTCGCGCACATCCAGAAGCGGCGCCGCCCTCTGGGCGCCCGCGTCCTGCACTGAGACCTCGCCGGCGGCGAATCCGGGGAGCCGCTCGACCCTGCAGGGTCTCTCGAGCAGCACTGCCTCCTGGCCCAGCGCCCGCGCCGGAATTCCGGTTCGCTCGAGCTTCTCCAGATAAGCGCTCGCGGGCAATCGTCGCCGGTTGACCCGGAGCACCATGGGCGGATGCCGGTTCGACTCCAAGAGCGCGGCCTCCCATTCGCGAGGATACGCTGCCCGCAGCGCGTCGATCCACCACTGCGGGTGGCGATACCGGCCGACCTCGGTCGCCTCGATTTCCGGGAGTAGTTGGTGCATGCGGCGCTGAAAGTTGCGCAGCACCGCATTGACCAGTCCTTTCGCGCGCGAATGCCCGAGCAAGACAGCCGCTTCGACCGCCTGATGGACCACTGCATGCGCGGCCTGCGGCCGCGCCGCGAGCTCTGCGAACGCCGCGAGCAGCAACCCGCGCAACACGGAATCGGCGAGAGGTCTCTCGAGAAGCCGGCCGAGCGCCACGTCGACCAGACCGTAACCGCGCAGCGCGTTGTAACAGAGATCCTGGCCAGCGGCGGCGAGCGCTTGCGACGAGGCCCGGTATTTCAGGTCACCGAGTCCCGTGTTCAGGCTCTCCCCGTCGAGCACGCGCCCGACGACTTCGGCGGCGGCAGCGAAGGCCTGTGCGAGGGAAGGACTAGCGGAAACGGTGGACAGGGACATGCTGCTCAAGGTCACGCGCGTTACCGCGCATTATAGGCAGGGCACGGGACCCCTGTATGCAGTTAGGTTTCGAAGCGCTCGCCCGCAGAAAGCGGAAATCCTCTGAGAAACTCGGCCGCTGCAAGTCGCTTTCCACCGGAACGCTGCAACTCGGTGAGAAGCAGGGCGCCTTCTCCACAGGCAACGAGCACGCCGCTCGGGCGTGCCTTCAGCACTTCTCCCGGTATTCCTCGCCCGGAGGCGACAGCACACCGGCAGATCTTCAGCTCGATGCCCCGCAAGCGAGCGCGGGCGCCCGGTGACGGATCGAAGGCGCGAACGCGTCGGCAGACCGCGACCGCGCTCTCTCGCCAGTCCACGCGCGACTCGCGCTTGTCGAGCTTCGCGGCATACGTCGCGCCGTTGGCGGGCTGAGGGTAGGCCCTGAGCCCGCCTGCTTCGAGCTCGCTCAAGGCGCGCACGACGAGCTTCGCGCCAAGCTCGGCGAGCCGGTCGTGCAGCGTGCCGGCTGTGTCGTCCTCCAGGATCGGAATCGCCTCCTGCAGCAGCAGCGGGCCTGTGTCGAGCCCCGCGTCCATCTGGATGATGGATACGCCGGTCTCTCGGTCCCCCGCGAGAAGCGCACGCTGTATGGGCGCCGCGCCGCGCCAGCGCGGCAGCAGGGACGCGTGAATGTTGATCGCGCCGTAGCGGGGGATTTCGAGCACCGCCTGCGGCAGAATCAGCCCATAGGCGACGACGACTATGATGTCCGGCCTCCTGTATTTCAGCTCCTCCTGAAATTGCGCGTCCTTGAGATTGGCGGGCTGCTTGACCTCGATTCCACGTGAGATGGCGAGTCGCTTCACCGGCGGAGCTGCCGGTTCGAGACCGCGCCCTGCGGGCCGGTCCGGCTGGGTCAGCACACCGCTCACGCGGTGGCGAGATTCAAGAAGCGCCTCAAGGCAACGCGCCGCAAATTCGGGCGTGCCGGCGAAGACGATTTTCACGGGCGCAACCCCCATTGCCGACCAGGCGAAAAAGAGCGCTTCCCCTTTCGCCGAACAACGACGCGAAAGGCCCGTTCCTCAGGCGGTCTTGCGCAGCTGCTTTTGAAGTTTCGCCTTGATGCGCTGCTGCTTGAGGCGCGAAAGATAGTCCACGAAGACCTTGCCCTCGAGGTGATCCATTTCGTGCTGGATGCAGATCGCGAGCAGCTTCTCGGCGGTGAGCGTGAAGGGCCTCCCCGTCACGCCGAGCGCGTGCACCGTCACGCGCTCGGCGCGCTCAACGGCTTCGTAGATTCCTGGAACCGAGAGACATCCTTCCTCGCAATACTGGATACCTTCTCGTGCAACGATCTCCGGGTTGATCAGCACCAACAGCTGGTCGCGGGTCTCCGAAGCGTCGATCACGACTACCCGTTTGTGCACGTCGACCTGCGTCGCCGCGAGCCCGACCCCGGGCGCAGCGTACATCGTTTCCGCCATGTCGCGCACCAGAGCGCGAACCGGCTCATCGATCTCTGCCACCCGGGCGGCCCTCTTGTAGAGCCTCGGATCAGGGTAGCGGAGGATATTCAGCAACGCCATAAATACTTGCAAATTGAAAGGATTAGCGGCAGAATTTAATGCGGACTGTAAAAAGCACGCCGCGATAGCTAATATAGGGACTGCGGCGGGTCAAATCCACGAGGCGGACATGCAAAAGTCTATCACAGCTCTCCTCGCGCTCGTCCTTGCAGGCGCGGCTTGGTTGGCCCTCGCGCAAGGCGAGCTGACGCTGCAAGACAACGCCCCGGACCGCCACGTCGTACAGAGGGGCGATACGCTCTGGAGCATCGCCACGAAATTCCTCAAAGACCCGTGGCGCTGGCCGGAGATCTGGCGCATGAATCAAGAGCAGATCCGCAACCCCCACCTCATTTCTCCCGGCGACGTGCTGGTCCTCGATCGGAGCGTGTCTCCGCCGCAATTGCGCCTGGGAGAGGACAGCGGCGCTGCTCGTCCCGCCGCCGGAGCCGTTCCTCACGCAGCCGCTCCTCATCGAGGAAGGCGGCCTCGACAAGGCCCCGCGCATCATCGCCACGGAAGAGAACCGGGTTAACGTCGGAGCGGGCAACGTGGCCTACGTCAGCGGTTTCGGCGGCGCCGACATTCCGGTGTGGCAGGTCTACCGGGCCGGCCGGCCGCTCGTCGATCCGGACAGCCGCAGGACGCTCGGTTTTGAAGCCGTGTTCCTCGGCACCGCGCGCGTGACGCAAAGGGGCGAGCCCACCACGGTGCAGATCGTCGATTCCAAAAAGGAAATCTCCGCGGGGGACAGGCTCATCCCGGCGCCCCCGCCCACCATGGCCCAGTACGTGCCCCATGCCCCGGCCTCCGCCGTCAACGGCCGAATCATGGGACTCTACGACGCCCTCGCCACCAGCGTGGGCGGGCGTGACTCGATCATCTCAATCAACAGGGGCAGGCGCGACGGCTTGGAGACTGGGCACGTGCTCGCCGTATACCGTAATGTCGTAATCTACAACCAGCAGGACTATTTGAAATCGCGCGACCGCTCCCCGGCAATTCAACTCCCCCCCGAGCGCTACGGCTTGGTATTCATCTTCCGCACCTTTAACTCGGTCTCCTATGCCTTGGTCATGGAAAGTTCGCGGCCGATCCAGCAGGGAGACATCGTGCGGAACCCCTGAGCGCGCTTGAGTCCGCGGCACCGTCGCCGAGGCACTCGCCCGTGAGCGACGCGGGCGAACTGGCCGCTTGGATCGAGTTAAGCCTCGTTCCCGGTCTTGGTGACCAGAGATTCCGGTCCCTGCTTTCGACCTTCGGTCTGCCGACCCGAATACTGAGCGCCACGCGATCGCAGCTCGGTCGAGTGGTACCCGAGGCGCTTGCGGCGCGCATCCTCGAGCGCAGCAGCGGCCCTGAAATCGAAAAAACGCTCCAATGGGCGGCTCAAGCCGGGCACGCGCTGCTCACCCTTGCCGACAGCGAATACCCCAAGCAGCTCCTGGAAATCCCGGATCCGCCTGCCTTGCTCTACGTCGCCGGCAACCTCAAGCTCCTTTCCTCCCCCGCTCTCGCGGTGGTCGGCAGCCGGAACGCCACACCCCAGGGAATGAAGAACGCGCAGAGCTTCGCCCGCGCTTTCAGCGACGCCGGACTCGCCATCGTGAGCGGCCTTGCTCTGGGCGTGGACAGTGCCGCGCACCGCGGCGGGTTGGAGGGACGCGGCTCGACCGTCGCGGTGCTGGGCACAGGCA
>VBDM01000162.1:602-4734 GCA_005881355.1 Betaproteobacteria bacterium | reverse complement strand
CACGCCATTCGCCGCCGGCGGTGAGGCGCAGGTCTCCGCGCAGCGTCGCCAGCCTGAGGTCGGCCCGGTCGCCGCTCGCCGCGATCTGCAGCTGGTAATCGCCGAGCCGCGGCGCCTGCATCCCGCCCAATCCGGCGTCGGTCCATTCGACGGTTGCCGCGCCGCGCACCGAGGCCGCGCCCCACTCGAGGGAATCCGCCTTCACGCGCAGCTGTCCATCGGGCTTCGCAAAAGCGGCCGCAGCGAGCGCCGTTTCCGCGATCGCCGCGGGAACATTTGCCTCGAGGTCATTCACAGCCGCTTTTCCCGCGCCGAGGCTCACCTTCGCACGCAGTCGCGCCTCGCGCCCGGCGCCCGAGAGCGCGACGTTCAGCCGTCCGGCAAGGACCCACAGCGGATTGCAGCGCCACTCCAGGTCCACGATACCGCGATAAGCGCTGCCCGAGCGCAGCGCAAGCACGCCGCTTCCGCTCCACACGGTGCCGCGGGGATCCCCGAGCGCGAGCGCGCCGCCGCTCGTGCGCTCGAGCGCAAGCCCGAGCCAGGCGGCGGGAAGATTCGCCACAAGAAAAACCAGATACGCGCCGGCCCCGAGCAGCGCCAGCCGGACGCCGGGCCGGCGCAGGGCCCCGGGCAGCGCCAGACGGACTCCAAGCCGGCGCAGGGCGCCGATCATATGCCTTGCGAGCGCAGCAGCAGCCGCGCGTTCACCGTGCCCGGAGCCGCATGTCGCTCGAACGTCGCGCTTTCCGCGCGCAGCCCGGCCTGCTGCTGCAGCTCGGCGAGCCACGCCGTGAGCGCCGCGAAGGAGGCGCCTTCGAGCTGCACGCGCACCCTGCCTGCGCCCTCCGCGTCGACGCGCTTCAGCTGCCCGCGCAGCCCGTGCTTGTCGGCCGCCTGCTCCACCGCGGCGGCAGGATTGGCGGGCGGGGCGACCCTCGGCGCGCTGCGCACCCTGGCGACGAGCGCAGCCTGCTCCTGGACCTGCGCGAGCTGCGCCTGCACCGAGGCGAGGCGCGCACGCGCCCTCGCGAGGCCGCTCTGCACCGGACTCCAGACCAGCAGATAGAAGAGCACGACTGCAAGAAATCCGGCGAGCACTGCCAGCACGCGGCGCTCGCGCGCGCCGAGCGCGTTCCAGCGGGCGCGCCAAGGCTCGATCCAGCGGGCGCGCCAGGGCTCTATCCAGGCGAGATTCATGATTTCGCCGGCGGCGGGGGCGCTAGCGCGCGCACCCGCAGCCGCGCCTCGCCGCCGGAGCGCTGCACTTCGACTTCGAGCGATTGCGCACGCAGCGCCCGGGCCAGGGACTCGGCGTCGGCTTCCGACGCCGCAAGGCGGACGGTCAGGGCGCGGTCGCCGTATTCCATGCTCTGCACGCGCACGCGCGATTCGCGCTCGATCGCGGGCGCGGCACGCGCGAGGAGCGAGAGCATGTCGCCGGGGGCGGCGACGCCGCTGCGCGCGCTCAGGTCCTCGAGGCCCCTTCGCATCTGCTCGGCCGGATCGAGGATCGCGCGGGTTTCGGGGAAGCTCTTCAGGAGCAGCGCGCGCATTTCATCGTCGGCCGCGCGCGCGGTCCACGACAAGCGCGTCCATTCGATCGCGTCGAAGACGAGCGTGGCGGCGAGCCACGCCGCGAGCAGCGCCGCCGCCGGAACATAGGCGCGCCACACCGCCGAGAAACGCCCGCGCGGCGCGTAGCGCTGCTGCAGCAGATTGAGCGGCGCCGGCGGAGCGGCGCCGCTCCGGCGCTGCGTCGCCTCCAAAGGAAGCCCCAGAGCCTCGCGCCACGCCGCCGAATCGAAGTCCGCCGGCGCATCGACGACCAGGATGCGCTCGGGCGCGCTCGACTCGCTGCGCGCCTGGGCGAGCGCCGCGTGCAGCCATGCGGGCGGACGCGGCTCGACCGGGCCGCCGAATCCCGCGTGAGGGCCGCAGCGCAGCACGATCTCGCCGCCCGCGAACGCGAGCGCCCAGGCGCGATCGGCGAGCGGCGGCGACAAGGTCACCGGCGCAAGCTGCGTGGGCTCGAGCCCCGCGGCGGCGAGCGCCGCGAGCCAGCCGTCCATGCGCTCGCGGCTCGTGACCGCCACCGCGAGCGAGCCGTCCGCCTCGTGCGTGTAGGCGAAGTGCAGGCGCTCCGGGGGCTCGATCAGCTGCTCCTCGAGCGCGTAGGGCAGCGCCTGGACGATTTTCGCGGCCGAGCGCGTCGGCAGCTTCGCGTGGAGGAGCAGCGTTTCCGCGGCGGGCGTCCAGACGACGATCTCCTCCGCGGGCGCGAGCCCCTCCAGGCCGACCTGGCTGCCCTGCCGCGACGCTCCGCCGGATGCGATGCGGCGCCAGCGCAGCTCCGCGCCCTCGCGCGGCCAGTCGCGCGGCAGCCACAGCTCGAGGCGGTCGCCGCCCGCGCGGCGCCAATTCGCAGCCGCGCCGAGCCAGTTGCCGCTATTTGGAATTGTCAGCTTCATCCGGACCCATCAACGGAATCGGCCTGTGCCAGAGCACGGCGGTGCTCCTGTCGGCGGCCGAACGCTTGAGGAGCGCTTCGCTGCGGCGCTCGTGGCGCCCGATCGACGTATCGAGCGTAATCAGAAAATACTCGGTCTTCACGTCGAACCTGCCCGTGGGCTGGGTCCTGGGAGGAAGCCGGCTCCCGAATGCGGCGGGGGCGCTGACCGGATTGCCGCGCAGTTCTTCGGCGATGCGCTCGGCGGCCGCCATGTCGAGACCCGTAAGCGCCGCGAGCAGCATGGGCGAGGCGGTGTTGACGTTGATTGCGGAATTGGCCACCGGCAGGACGGTCACGTACGGCGACAGCGTCGCGACGGTCTTGGCGTCGAAGCCGCGGACGAGCCTCAGCTCATCGACGCTCGCGAGGAGCCCGTTGGCGGCGCGATACGGCGGATTGCCGTTGAGGTAGTCGACGTCCTCGGCGCCGCCAGGGCTCACATTGCTGTCGGGGTCGATCCAGTCGAGCAGCGCGTAACGGAGCGACGGATCGAGCCGCAGCGCTTCGAGCAGGCGCCGCAGGATCTCGATGTCCGTCGGGTTGGCCGCGCTGACGTTGTTCAGGTTGAAGCGCGACTGCGCGTCCTCGATCGAGACGCGGATGGTTCCGCCCTCGACGGGCAGCGTCGGCAGACCCGTCGCCCATCTCTCGCCGAGATGATCGACCGTGTTGCCCTGAGCCGCGTCGTCGATGAGCGCCACGCTCGCCCAGTGCAGCGCTCCGCGGCGCAGCCAGTCGGTGGCGCTGCGGTCGGCGACGTTCTCCATCTGCCGGAACCAGATCTGGTGCGCGAAGGCGATCTGCGCGGCGATCGCCGCCGCGATCGCGACGACCATGACCGCCGTCACCAGGGCGACTCCGCGTTGCGCGCCCGCCGTGCGCATCAGTCGTTCACCAGAAAGAGGCGCTTGAAGCGGCCCAGGTCTTTCACCGCGAGGGTCACTTCGACGGCCCGCGGGAGAGGGTCGTTCACGCCGCCCGCGGCGGGCCAGATCGCGCCCGTGCCCCCGCTTTGGCCGTAAAACTGAAGTTCGAACGCTTCCACGCCGGCGAGCAGCGGCGCTTCCAGCGGGACGGTGACCGGAGCGCGGTCGAGCACCGGCCAGGTGATGCGCAAAAGCCGTCCGTCGCGCAAGAGGTAGGCGACGCGGCGCAGATCGGAATGCACGCCCTCGCCGTAATTCAGCTCACCCCCGCGCGTGAGCTCCAGGCTCGGCTCGGCGAGCGCGCGCGAGTCGTAAGGCCGCCCGACGAACGGGGGAAGGACCGCAATGCCGGCCTCGTCGCGCACGCCGCGCGCTCGCGCGTGGGCGACGTCGTCCGAAATGCGCAAAAAGACCTGCGACAGCTCCTGCCAGGTCCGCTGCTCGTCGTCGAGCCGTGCGCGGCCGTCGAGAATGCGGCCGAGGCCCGAGTACGCGAGGACGGCGAAAATGCCGAAGATGAGCAGCGCCACCAGGAGCTCGATCAGAGTGAAGCCCCGCGCATGTCGCACGACGGCCTTCATTTCGAGGTCTCCGCCTGGGACTGCGTCGTCGACGGCACGTCGCCCATCTGCGTCAGGTTGCCCGTCTGCGTCGCAGTCCCGGTCGTAACCGAAACCCCCGTCTGCTCGAGAAA
>VBDM01000162.1:0-534 GCA_005881355.1 Betaproteobacteria bacterium | reverse complement strand
CGCCTGGATCCAGTGAAACCTGCGTCCGCCCATTTCGGCGTCGCCCTCCTTCGTGTCGAGCGAAGGCCACTCGTTCCTGAGCTCGAGCTCGGAGAGCCTGTCCTCGGCGACCCAGCGCGCGAGCGTCCTTTCGCGCAGTGCGGCGGTCGTATCGACCGCCGTGCCGAGACTGTGCCCCGCCGCGGTGAGAGCGATCGCGAGCACGGCGAGCGCGACCAGAATTTCCACCAGCGTAAAACCCCGAGGAGCGGGTCGACGGCGGTTCATGAGCCCGCCTGCGCGCGTATGGTCCCGTCGGGAGCCCCGACGACGCTCCAGCGTGCGCCGCCGCCGGCGAGAAGGATGCGGAATGCCGGGAGATCGCCGCTCGGCAGAAACACCACGCCCTCCTGGGGAACGTCTCCCGCCGCGCCCTCGACCTGGAACGACTCGATCGCGACCCCCGCCGCCAGGCGCCGCGGGCGCAGCAGCTCGTCGTCCCCTGCGATCTTGAGCTTGCCGTCGCGCTCCAGTCGCAGGAAGCGGTAGGACTCG
>VBDM01000161.1 GCA_005881355.1 Betaproteobacteria bacterium | reverse complement strand
AGCGATTGGAGAGGTCTGCCCACAGGAGCGTCGTGATCAGGATGGAGAGCAGCACCAGAGCTCCGCCCATGGTCGGCGTGCCCGCCTTGGCGAGATGCGTTTGGGGGCCGTTGTCGCGCACCGCCTGGCCGATCTTGTAGTCGGTGAGCTTGCGGATCACCAGCGGCCCGGCCAGCAGCGAGATCGCGAGCGCGGTGAGCGTCGCGAGCACCGCGCGCAAGGTGATGTACTGGAACACGTTGAAAGCGCGCACGTCCTGGGCGATCCATTGCGTAAGAGCGAGCAGCATCTAGTGCCCTCCGTTTGACGCAGGCCCGCCGGCGAGAGCCTGCACGACGCGCTCCATGCGCATGAAGCGCGAGCCTTTCACGAGCACCGTGGTCTGCGGCCGCAGTTCCTCCTGAGCCGCTGCGATCAGCTCCTCGACCGCGGCGAAGTGCCGGGCTCCTTTCCCGAAGGCCGCGACGGCGGCGCGGCACAGCGCCCCCGTCGCATACAGGCGATCGACGCCGCGGCTGCGCGCGTAAGCGCCGATCTCCCGGTGGAATTCCGCTCCCTGCTCGCCCACTTCCCCCATGTCGCCGAGCACGAGGAGCTTCGCGCCGCGCTGCTCCGCGAGCACGTCGATCGCGGCGCGCACCGAATCCGGATTCGCGTTATAGCTGTCGTCGATAAGCTTCGCTCCCGAGCGGCCGGTC
>VBDM01000160.1:4068-7136 GCA_005881355.1 Betaproteobacteria bacterium | reverse complement strand
CCTCTGGGCGTTGTTCACGAGCGCCACCGTCGGGCTCGCGACCGCGGCGAGGGCGGCGGTTTCCCCGGGATGATTCACCCCCAGCTCGACCACCGCCGCGCGGTGGTTTTCGCGGAGCCTCAACAGGGTCAACGGGAGGCCGATGTCGTTGTTGAGATTTCCCTCGGTTGAGAGGGCGTGCGCCTCTCCGCAGTGCGCGCGCAGGATCGCCGCGATCATTTCCCTGACCGTGGTCTTGCCGTTCGAGCCGCTGACCGCGACAAGCGGGATGTCGAAGCGACCGCGCCAGTGTGCGGCGAGCCGTCCCAGCGCGCGGCACGTGTCGTCGACCACAAGGAACGGCAATCCCGGGTCGCCGTTCCCCGCCCCTGCGTCTTCCATGACCATCGCCGCAGCGGCGCCGCGCTCTTTTGCGGCGTCGATGAACCGGTGCCCGTCGATTCGCTCGCCACGCAGCGCGACGAACAACGCGCCTTGCGCAAGCGTGCGGCTGTCGGTCGATACCGAGTCGAAACGGGCGTCGTCGCCGCGCGCGCGCGCCCCGATCGCCGCTGCGGCCTCGCGCAGGCTCATCATCGGCCCCACCGCGAGAGAGCCTGCTTTGCTTCGAGCGCATCGGAAAAAGGCAGCCGCCGGCCCGCGATCTCCTGGTAGGTCTCGTGCCCTTTTCCGGCGATCAGCACGACGTCCTCTGCGCCTGCCGAGGCGATGGCGCGCTCGATCGCCGCGCGCCGGTCTTCGATCGCTTCATGCGGCACGGGTATCGCCGCGGTGATCTCCGCGATGATCGCGGCGGGATCCTCGCCGCGCGGGTTGTCGCTCGTCACCAGGATCGCATCGGCGTGGCGCGAGGCCACCGCTCCCATCAGCGGCCGCTTGCCGCGATCGCGCTCGCCGCCGCAGCCGAATACGACCGCAAGGCGCCCGCCTCTCGCTCTCGCGACGTCTTTCAGCGCGACGAGCGTCTTTTCCAGCGCGTCGGGCGTGTGGGCGTAGTCGATCACCACGACGGGCTTGCCAGCCCCGCCCAGCCGCTGCATGCGGCCCGCGACGGCCTCCAAGCCCGCGAGCGCTGCCGTCGCGCGATCGAAGGGCACGCCGGACACGAGCATCGTCGTCAGCACGGCCAGGAGATTGGACACGTTGAAACGGCCGAGCAGCGCGCTTTCGATTCGCGCCTTGCCCCAGGAACTCTCCAAGCCGAAGGCGATTCCTTCCGGGGACACGTCGATCTCGTGTGCCTCGGCATAGCGCTCGAGCCCGGACCGGGCGGCGACTCCCGCAAAGCAGCTGTAGCCGGCGCGGTTGACCCCGCGCCCTGTGAGCACGCGGGCGAGCCGCACCCCCTGGACGTCGTCGAGATTGAGCACCGCGTGCTTCAGGCCCGGCGTCTCGAACAGGCGTTGCTTCGCGCGCGCGTAGCTCTCCATGTCGCCGTGATAGTCGAGGTGGTCGCGCGAGAGATTCGTGAACAGCGCCGCTCCAAAGGCGACGCCGTTCGCGCGGCCCTGATCCAGGCCGATCGAAGTGACTTCCATCGCCACGCCCTGCGCCGCTTTTGCCAGGAGCTTCGCGAGCGAGCGGTGCAGCAGGATGGCGTCCGGAGTGGTGTTGATGCCGGGATCGAGCTCGCCCGGAAAGCCCGCGCCGAGCGTTCCGATCACCGCGGTCTTCGCGCCGCAGGCGCTGCACGCCTGGGCGATCCAGTGGCTGCAGGAAGTCTTGCCGTTGGTGCCGGTGACGCCGATCGTCCACAGCCGCTCTGAGGGACGTCCGTAGACTTCGTGCGCGAGATGGCCGGCGAGTCCGCGCAGGTCATCGACCCCCAGGTTCGGCACCCGCCAGCCAGGATTCCATTCGAACCCCCTGCGCTCCCACAGCACCGCCGCCGCCCCGCGGTCCAGCGCGGCCCGAACGAATTCGCGGCCGTCGCGGCGCGATCCCGGATAGGCGAGGAACACTTCCCCGGCGGCGAGGTTACGGCTGTCGGCGGCGAGACCCGTCACGCGCGCCCCTTGCGCTGCGAGCCGGCCGAGGACGTCTTCAACTTGGTCTCGCACACCTAGACGCTTTCTTTCACTTCCTCGCCTTCGGGAGGCAGCTCGATCGGCTGCATCGGCGCGTCGGGCGGCACATCGAGCACGCGCAGCGCCCCCGCCATGACTTGCGCGAACACCGGCGCCGCCACGGTCCCCCCGTAATACCTGCCGTCGGAAGGCTCGTCGATCATCACCGCGATCACCAGGCGCGGGCGCGAGGCCGGTGCGAGCCCGACGAACGAGGACACGTACCTTTCGGCAGCGTAGGCGCCGTTTTCCTGCTTGTGCGCGGTGCCCGTCTTTCCCGCGACGCGATAGCCCATGATCTGCGCGCGCGGTGCCGTGCCGTTCCGGTTGACCGCCAGCTCCAGCATCGCGCGAACCGCGCGCGCGGTCGCGCTCGCCATCACGCGCTGCCCCGCCGGCGACGCGTCCACGCGAAGCAAGGAGAGCGGCACGAGCTCCCCGTCGCGCGCAAACACGCTATAGGCGCGGGCAAGCTGCACGAGCGATACCGAGATGCCGTGCCCATAGGACATGGTCGCCTGCTCGATCGGCCGCCAGCTTCGGTAGGGCCGGAGTTTCCCCGCAGCTTCTCCTGGAAACCCCAGGCCGGGCGCGGCGCCGAAGCCCAGGCTCTGGAACATCCCCCACATCGACTGAGGGGAAAGGGTGAGCGCGATCCTCGCCGCGCCGATGTTGGAGGATTTCTGGATGACCTCGGCCACGGTGAGGGCGCGCTCGACGTGCGCATCGCGGATGGTCGCGGCGCCGATGCTCAAGCTCCCCGGCGCGGTCTGAATCACGGTGTCGGGTCTCACCCTTCTCGCTTCGAGCGCCAGGGCGACCGTGAAGGGTTTGAGCGTCGAGCCGGGCTCGAACGTGTCGGTGAGGGCACGGTTCCGGACTTGCGCGCCGGTGAGCTTGGTGCGGTTGTTCGGGTTGTAGGTCGGAAAATTGGCGAGCGCGAGCAGCTCGCCCGTATCGACATCGACGACGACGACGCCGCCGGCCTTCGCCCGGTGCTTC
>VBDM01000160.1:0-4032 GCA_005881355.1 Betaproteobacteria bacterium | reverse complement strand
ACATCCAGCGCGAGCGCGAGGTCGCGCCCGTCTTGCGCCGCCTGGATCGACTCGACGTCCTCGACGGTCTGGCCGAGCCGGTCCTTGATCACGCGCCGGCTGCCGGGCTTGCCGGCGAGAGCATCCTGAAACGCGAGCTCGATGCCCTCTTGGCCGATGTCGTCCGCGCCGGTGAAGCCGAGCACGTGCGCCGTGACTTCGCCGCTCGGGTAATAGCGCCGGTACTCGCGGTCCTGGAACACTCCGGGAATGCGCAGGGCCGCAACTCGCTCGGCCGCTTCCGGCGGGACTTGCCGCTTGAGGAAAACGAAGTCCCGGCCGATGTCGGCGAGGCGCTTCTCGATCTCCCTCGGTGACATCTCGAGAAGCGCCGCCAGCCGCCCGAGCTCCGGTCGGCTCGGACGCGCCTCGCCCGGAATCGCCCAGATCGATTTCACCGGCGTGCTGATCGCCAGCGCCTCGCTGTTGCGGTCGAGGATGCGGCCCCGGTTCGCCGGGATCTCGATGACCCGGCTGTAGCGCGACTCGCCTTTTGCCTGCAGGAAGTCGTTGTTCATGGCCTGCAGGTAGGCGGCGCGCCCGAGCAGCAGCGCGAATCCCGCGATGAAAACGAAGAGCAGGAAGCGCGAACGCCACGTGGGGAGCGTCAGCGCGAGGACCGGACTGGCGGCGAACTTCATTTCGCCGCGCCCTCGGACCGGACGATGTGCAGGCGTTTCGCGTCGGGTACACGCATGTGCAGCTGGCGGCCGGCGATGCGCTCGACGCGTGCGTGCACCGCCCACGTGCTTGCCTCCAGCTGCAGCTGACCGTATTCGACTCCGAGCTGGCGCGAACGTTCCTGCTCCTGCTCGAGCTCGCCGAAGAGCTTGCGCGCCCGGTGCTGCGAGGTGACGAGGCCCAGCGCGCACGCGGTAAGCACAAGGAGAAGGACCAAGTTCAGGCGGGTCATGGCGGGTTCAGGCGAGTTTCTCGGCAACGCGCAGCATCGCGCTCCTTGCGCGGGGATTGGCTTTGACTTCTTCCGCATCGGGCCTTGCCGGGCGCCCGATGACGCGCAGCCGCGGCGCCGGCAGCTCCCGCGCCTTGAGCGGCAGGCGCTCGGGCAGGTCGGGGCGCGCCGCGCCGCGCATGAAGTTCTTCACGATCCGATCCTCCAGCGAGTGGAAGCTGATCACGGCGAGCCGTCCGCTGGGTTTGAGCGCGGCAAGCGCTTGGGGCAGCGCTAGCGACAACTCCTCAAGCTCCTGATTGAGGTGAATCCGTAGAGCCTGAAACGTCCGCGTCGCCGGATCTTGCCCCGGTTCACGCGTCCTGACGGCCGCAGCCACGAGAGCGGCAAGTTCCCCGGTGCGCCGGACAGGCCCTCTTCGCCGAGCAGCAACAATCGCCTTTGCAATCTGTTTAGCAAACCGTTCTTCGCCATAGTTGCTGAGCACCTCTCTGATCTCGGCCTCGTCCGCCTGCCCGAGCCACTCGACAGCGCTCATGCCTCGCGTCGGGTCCATGCGCATGTCCATGGGCGCATCGAGCCGGAAGCTGAAGCCGCGTCGCGAGTCGTCGAGCTGCGGCGAGGACACGCCCAGATCGAACAACACCCCGTCGACACCGCCCGAACGCAACGCGTCGAGCGTCGCCCGCAATTCGCTGAAGCGCGCGTGGACCGGCGTGAGCCGCGGGTCGCGTATTTCGCGCGCGGCCGCGACCGCCTCCGGATCCCGGTCGATCGCGATCAACCGTCCCCGGGGGCCGAGCCGCTCCAGAATCAGCCGGCTGTGGCCGCCCCTGCCGAAGGTCGCGTCCACGAACGTGCCGTCTGCACGCGACCCGATCGCGAGCGCATCGACTGCCGGGTGGAGGAGGACGGGGAGGTGCGCATCAGCGCTCACAGCGAGAAGTTTTCAGTGCCGGGCGGCGAGTTAGTGCCTACTTGCGCGAGAGACCTCGTCAGCCGCTCGTCCCACGCGGCGATGTCCCAGATCTCGAAATGGCTCCCCTGCCCGACCAGCATTACGTCTTTCTTGAGATCGGCGAACTTGCGCAGCGCGCCCGACACCAGGATGCGGCCTTGCGCGTCGAGTTCCAGTTCCTCGGCGAAGCCGACGAGCAGCCGCTGCCACCATCGCGCCTGCTCGTTGAAGCTGGAAAGCGCCTGGACTTTCGCGCCTATAGGCTCCCAGGCGACTCTGGGATAGAGAAGCAGACAGCTATCGGGGTGAGCGGTGAGAACCACCGCGCGGCCTCCGGATAGCAAGGCGTCCCGGTACCGGGTCGGCACGGCAAGCCTTCCCTTGGCGTCGAGACTCAGCTCTGTCGCCCCCTGAAACAATGGTCCCCCTTCGAGTGGCGAAATTGAACGCCACGATTCCCCACTAAACTCTACTTCTTACCACTCTAGAGGAAAGAAGGGGGTAGGTCAAGCACGAAATCTAAAAATTTTAAGCTACAACAGGGACTTAAGGAGGCTTTCTGAGAATCCGCTTCATGTTAGATAATAGCAAATAAATGAAAGTGTTACAGCGTAAACTGAAAGTAATACGTTAGGAAATCAAGGGGTTCCAAAAAAAGGACGCCCAAGGGCGACCCGCAAGCGGGTTTCCTTCGGAATGAAGCGCCTAGTGCAGGTGCTTTTTCCCGGTAACGCCGCTCGGACGGGACTGGGTCCGCTCCTGCGGCCCTTCGGCGGCGCGGCGCGCGAAGAGCTGATTGACGAGCGCGGTCACCTCGCCGATCTCGGCATCGCCGAAATGGCGCGAGAGCAGGGCCGAGACGTCGTCGATCATGCGCCGACGCTGCATGTCCCGGATCGAATCGGGAGTCGGTCCGACGAACACCCAGCTGTGCTCGTCTTGGCCGTCCTCCTGGTAGTAGCTGACCTCGACCGCGGCCGCCTCCTCGGAATAGGGCGACAGCGACTCGAACGCCCCTTCGAGCGAGCGCTGGAAATTGCGGCCGACGTAGCCGGTCCAGCAGATGTCCAGAGAGCGCCGGCGCCGGTCGAACACGACGCCGGGCTCGTCCTGATGGGCGCTGCGCGCGTCGGCCAGTCCGTCCACATCGACGTAATCGAACCAGGAGCGCAGCGCCAGTTCGATTTCGGTCTGGCTGACTCCGTTTTTCAAGAGCACCGTGCCGTGAACGTGAACTTCGGTATGCATGTGTCGCTCCAGTAAGTAGGGATGCTATTCCGAGAACGCCCGAACTTCAACCCGGGGCGCGAGAGAGGGGATGCGATAATGGCTCATCCGAACCCTACAGCGAGCCCTAATGACCGCCCCGAGCGATACCGTGAACATGGCGCTGTTCTGCGACTTCGAGAACGTCGCGCTCGGCGTGCGCGACGCGAAATACGCCAAGTTCGACATCAACAAGGTGCTCGAGCGCCTGCTGCTCAAGGGCAGCATCGTGGTGAAGAAGGCCTACTGTGACTGGGAGCGCTACAAGGAGTTCAAGTCCGACATGCACGAGGCTTCGTTCGAGCTGATCGAGATCCCGCACCTGCGCATGTCGGGCAAGAACTCGGCCGACATCCGCATGGTGGTCGACGCGCTCGACCTGTGCTACACCAAGTCGCACGTCGATACCTTCGTCATCATCAGCGGCGACTCGGATTTCTCGCCGCTCGTCTCCAAGCTCCGCGAGAACGACAAGATCGTGATCGGCGTGGGCGTGAAGAACTCGAGCTCGGACCTGCTGGTTGCGAACTGCGACGAGTTCATCTTCTACGACGACTTGGTGCGCGAAAAGCCGGGGCGCCGGCAGCCAAGGAAAAAGCCGCAGACGAAGCCCGCCGTAAACGGGGACAGCGCGCCGAAAGACAGCGAGGACAAGACCGAGGAGGCGCTGGAGCTCGTGATGCAGACCGTCGAAGCGCTCATCGCCGAGCGCGGTGCAGAGGAGAAGATCTGGGGCTCGATGGTGAAGCAGGCGCTCAAGCGCCGCAGTCCCGGCTTCAACGAGTCCTACTACGGTTTCTCTTCGTTCTCCAAGCTGCTTGACGAAGCCGAATCGCGCAAGATGCTGCAACTGGAG
>VBDM01000173.1 GCA_005881355.1 Betaproteobacteria bacterium | reverse complement strand
TCGGCGACAAGAAGGGCATACGGCGTTACGGTCATGCCTATGTCCCGCTCGACGAGGCCCTGTCGCGCGTGGTGATCGATTTCTCGGGTCGGCCCGGCCTCGAGTATCACGTCCAGTTCAAGCGCGCGCTGATCGGGGAGTTCGACGTGGACCTCGTGCACGAGTTCTTCCAGGGTTTCGCCAACCACGCGCAGGTGACGCTGCACATCGACAACCTGCGCGGGGACAACGCGCACCATCAGTGCGAGACGATGTTCAAAGCGTTCGCGCGGGCACTGCGCATGGCGCTGGAGCCCGATCCGCGCGCGGCGGGCACCGTTCCCTCAACCAAGGGCACGCTCTAGGCGCTCACCCCGCTGATCCTGCAATGCGCGTCGCGGTCGTCGATTACGGCATGGGAAACTTGCGCTCGGTCTCCAAAGCGATCGAGCACGTCGCTCCGCGGGCGCAGGTCGAAGTGACTTCCGATCCCGCGCGGGTGGCGGCTGCGGACCGGGTGGTGTTCCCCGGGCAGGGGGCGATGCCCGACTGCATGCGCGAGATGGAAGCGCGAGGACTGCGGGCAACGGTGCTCGGCGCGGCGCGAGCGCGGCCGTTTCTCGGCATCTGCATCGGGCTGCAGATGCTCTTTGAGCGCAGCGACGAAGGCGGAGTGGCCGGCCTCGGGCTGCTGCCGGGAACTGTGCGCCGTTTTCCCGACAAGGCCATGTTCGATTCCCGGGGACTGAAGCTCAAGGTGCCCCACATGGGGTGGAACGGGGTCCGCCAGGCCGGCCCGCACGTCCTTTGGTCGGGGATCGAGGACGGCAGCCGCTTCTATTTCGTCCACAGCTACTTTCCTCAAGCGGGTGAGGCGATGCTGGTACGGGGCACCACCGACTACGGCGTCCCCTTTACCTGCGCGGTGGCACGGGATAACATTTTTGCGGTACAGTTCCATCCAGAAAAAAGCCATACCGCCGGTCTTCGGCTCCTCGCCAACTTCGTCAACTGGAATCCCTGAAATCCTCTCATTCGCGGTCCCGAGTGCCCGGAGCTCCGCGTGTTTTTCCGATTCGATGCTGATCATCCCCGCGATTGACATCAAGGACGGACACTGCGTCCGTCTCAAACAGGGAAAGATGAGCGAGACGACGGTGTTCTCGGAGGACCCGGTCGGCATCGCGAAGCACTGGAAATCCGAGGGTGCGCGCCGCCTGCACCTGGTCGACCTGAACGGGGCGGCGGCCGGAAAGCCCCGGAACGAGGCCGTGATCCGCGCGGTCCTACAGGCGCTGGGCGATGCCCCGCCGGTGCAGTTGGGCGGGGGCATTCGCGATCTCGACACGATCGAGCATTATCTCGATCTGGGCGTCGGCTACGTCATCATCGGCACGGCGGCGGTCAAGAACCCCGGGTTCCTGCAGGACGCGTGCACGGCGTTTTCCGGGCACGTCATCGTGTCGCTCGATGCCAAGGACGGGAAAGTGGCCGTCGAGGGCTGGTCCAAGATGACCGGCCACGACGTGGTGGACCTCGCGAAGAAATTCCAGGATTACGGGGTCGAGGCGATCATCTACACCGACATCGGCCGCGACGGGATGCTCACCGGGGTGAACATCGACGCGACGCTGAAGCTCGCGCGCGAGCTGCGCGTCCCCGTGGTCGCGAGCGGGGGGCTCACCAGCCTGGAGGACATCAAGGCGCTTTGCAAAATCGAGCCCGAAGGCATCACCGGCGTTGTGACCGGCCGCGCCATCTATCAGGGCAAACTCGATTTCAAGAAAGCCCAGGCCGAGGCGGACAAGCTGGGCAAAGGCAAGGATTGAGAATCGAGGTTTTCAGGATTGGAGCGGACTCCGCCCGAGCCGCTTTCCCCTGAGGCCTCAAATCCTCCGATGGCGCTTGCCAAGCGGATCATTCCCTGCCTCGACGTCGACCGCGGCCGGGTCGTGAAAGGCGTCAACTTCGTCGGCCTGAGGGACGCGGGAGATCCGGTCGAGATCGCGCGTCGCTACGACGAGCAGGGCGCGGACGAGCTGACTTTTCTCGACATCACCGCGAGCTCGGAGGAGCGCGACCTGATGCTGCATGTGGTGGAGGCCGTCGCGGCACAGGTGTTCATTCCGCTCACCGTCGGCGGCGGGGTGCGCAAGGTGGAGGACGTCCGCCGCCTGCTCAACGCCGGGGCGGACAAGGTGTCGATCAACACCTCTGCGGTCCAGGATCCGCAGCTCGTCGCCGATGCCACCGGCCGCTACGGTTCGCAGTGCATCGTGGTCGCCATCGACGCCAAACGCGTCGATCGTGAAGGGGACGCCAAGCGATCGGGGAATCGCTGGGACGTGTTCACCCACGGCGGCCGCCGGCAGACCGGATTGGATGCAGTGGAATGGGCGCGTAAAATGCAGAGTCTCGGTGCGGGTGAAATCCTGCTCACGAGCATGGACCGGGACGGCACGCGCGAAGGCTTCGATCTCGCGCTCACCCGGGCCGTCGCGGATGCGGTCGACGTTCCGGTGATCGCGAGCGGGGGCGTTGGCAAACTCGAGCACCTTGCCGAGGGCGTGCTCGAGGGCCGCGCCGATGCGGTTCTTGCCGCAAGCATTTTCCATTTCGGCGAATTCACGGTGCGGCAGGCAAAGGAATACATGGCGAAGCGCGGAATCGAGGTGAGGCTTTGAAGCGGCGGATGAAATGGGCGAAGACTGGCTGGACAAGGTGAAATGGGACGAGAGCGGCTTGGTGCCCGCGATCGCCCAGGAAACGTCCACGAACAAGGTGTTGACGCTCGCTTGGATGAACCGAGAGTCGCTCGCGAAGACCGTGGCGACGGGTGAAGCGCACTATTGGTCGCGCTCGCGAATGCGCCTATGGAAAAAAGGCGAGCAGTCCGGACACGTGCAGAAGGTCCGCGAGGTCCGACTCGATTGCGACGAGGACGTGGTGCTGCTCAAGGTGGAGCAGGGCGGCGGGATCGCCTGTCACACTGGGCGGCACAGCTGTTTTTTCCAGAAGCTCGAGAACGGGCGCTGGGTGACGGTGGAGCCGGTGATCAAGGATCCGAAGGAAATCTACGGGCGATGAGCGATATACTCGAGCGGCTGGCGGACGTGGTCGAGAGCCGCAAGACCGGCGACCCGGACAAGTCCTACGTATCTCGGCTGTTCGCGCGCGGGCCCGACGCGATATTGAAAAAGGTCGGCGAGGAAGCGACCGAGGCGGTCATGGCCGCCAAGGACGGGGACAAGCTGCGCATCGTCGGCGAGACCGCCGACCTGTGGTTTCATTGCCTGATCATGCTCGCGCAGTACGGCCTGCGGCCCTCCGACGTGCTCGCCGAGCTGCGCCGCCGCGAGGGCATTTCCGGGATCGACGAGAAAGCGGCGCGCGCGGAGGGTCGGCGAACCGAGGCGGAGCGGAAATAAAGATGGATGCGGAAACTTGCGTCTTCTGCAAGATCGTGCGGGGCGAGATCCCCAGCAAGAAAGTCTACGAGGACGCCGACATCTTCGCCTTCCACGACATCCACCCGCTTGCCCCGGTGCACTTCATGATCGTCCCCAAGAAGCACATCGATTCGCTCGCGGACTGCGGCGTGGGCGAGCAGGCGCTCCTCGGCAAGATCCTCGCCGTGGCGCCGCGCCTGGCGCGCGAGCAGGGGTCGACCGACGGTTTCCGCACGATCATCAACACCGGACGTGTCGGCCGGCAGGAGGTGTATCATTTGCACGTGCATATCATCGGCGGCCCGGAGGCCTTGGGCCCGATGCTGAAGCGAAGCTAGACGAAGCTTCGCGGGCGGGAAGAACCCCGCCCTTGAGTTCAAGGAGTAGCGCTATGGGTACCTGGAGGGTCGTGCTTTTGATCGTCTTGCTCGTCTTTGGCACCAAGAAGCTGCGCAATATCGGCGCCGATCTCGGCGGGGCGGTGCGCGGCTTCAAGGACGGCATGAAATCCTCCGAGGACAAGCCGGGCGAGGGCGGCGCCGCGCCCCAGGTGACGGGCCGCACCATCGAAGCCGAGGTCAAGGAGAAGGCGAAGACCTGAGGGTCTTCGCGCGCATCCGGACGCCGGGCGCCGTCCCGGCTTTCTTTTTTGAACGACCTGGATCTCTTCGCCTCCCGTGTTCGACGTCGGATTTTCCGAACTGATGGTGATCGCCGTGGTTGCGCTCATCGTCATCGGGCCGGAGCGGCTGCCTCGTGTGGCGCGGACTCTGGGCCATTTGTTCGGCCGGCTGCAGCGCTACGTCAACGACGTCAAGGCCGACATCAACCGCGAGATCGAGCTGGAGGAGCTGCGCAAGTTCAGGAGCACCGTGGAAGATGCTGCGCGGGGATTCGAGAGCACCGTCCAAAGTGAGATGACGAAAACCGAAGGCGAGCTCAACTCTCTTGCGCAAATCGAGGACCCGGCCACCGCTCCCTCTCCCGCGGCACCTCCCGCCGCATTAGCCCCCGACAGTTCTCCGCCACCGGGCGAGGCCGCCGGAGAGCCGCAAGGCGTCGCACCTTCGCAGAAAACCCCAGCCTGAATCCCGCGCTCAGCCGCGAATGAGCACGCAAGACACCTTCATTTCCCATCTGGTCGAGCTGCGCGACCGGATCCTGCGCGCGATCCTGGCGGTAATCGCCGTGTTCCTGTGCCTGTTTTACTGGGCGAAGGATCTCTACGCGCTGCTTGCCAAGCCGTTGCTCGCGGCGCTTCCCGCCGGCGGCCAAATGATCGCGACCGACGTGGTCGGCGTGTTCCTCGTGCCGGTCAAGGTGGCGTTCCTCGTGGCGTTCGTGATCGCGCTGCCCTACGTTCTTTACCAGGTCTGGGCGTTCGTCGCGCCGGGCCTGTATGCGAACGAGAAGCGTCTGGTGCTTCCCCTGATAGTCGCAAGCTCGGTGCTGTTCCTGGTCGGGATGTCTTTTGCGTACTTTCTGGTATTCCCGATGGTCTTCCAGTTCATGGCGTCCGTCGCTCCCGAAGGCGTCGCGTGGATGACCGACATCGACAAGTACCTCTCCTTCGTGCTGACCACCTTCATCGCGTTCGGGGTGACCTTCGAGGTTCCGGTGGTGGTCATCGTGCTGGTGCGAGTGGGGGTCATTTCCATAGACAAGCTGAAGGAGATCCGCCCCTACGTGATCGTCGGCGCGTTCGTGATCGGGGCGATTTTCACGCCTCCGGACGTGATCTCCCAGGTGATGCTCGCGCTGCCGCTTTGGTTTCTGTACGAGCTCGGCATCCTGCTTGCGCGCTTTGTGGGAAAGTCCTCCGCCGCGGCCGAAGAGGGAGCGGCCGTTGGCACGGCGCTCGATAGCTGATCCGGAGCGGGAGCGCGCGCGGGTTGTTGAAAAAGGGGGCACGCCCCCTTTACATCCCCCAAAATTTGAGGCCGTCGAAAAACGCTTCCCATTCAGGAAGCGTTTTTCAGCAGCCTGCTAACCTTCAGCGCCGCCGCCGTTGCTGCGTCGGGCGTTTGCCGACCGCGACCTGGATCTCCATGTCCTTGTTGTCGCGCCTGAGCCGTATCGAGGCGGGTTTCCCGGGGACGAGCGCCGCCACCAGGTTCAGCATCGAATTCGGATCCTTGACCGGGCTGCCTTCGATCGCGACCAGGATATCGCAGGGCTTCAGGCCGGCCCGGGCGGCGGGCCCGCCCGGCAGCACCCCGGCGATGAGCACCCCGTTGTTGGAGGAAAGACGACATGATTCGGCGATTTCCGGCGTGATCTCCTGCGCTTCCACCCCGATCCAGCCGCGGACGACGGTGCCGGTCTGGATGATCTGCTCCATGACCTGCTTGGCGCTCGAGGCGGGGATCGCAAAGCCGATCCCGAGCGAGCCGCCCGAGCGCGAGTAGATCGCGGTGTTGATACCGACGAGGTTCCCCGCGGTATCGATGAGCGCCCCGCCCGAGTTGCCCGGATTGATCGCGGCGTCGGTCTGGATGAAGTTCTCGAAGGTGTTGATGCCGAGCTGGCTGCGGCCGAGCGCCGACACGATGCCCATCGTCACGGTCTGGCCCACCCCGAAGGGGTTGCCGATGGCGAGCACGACGTCGCCCACGCGCAGGCCATCGGCGTCGCCGAAAGTGATCGCCGGGAGAGGGGCTCCTTCGACCTGCAGGACCGCGATGTCGGTTTCCGGGTCGGAACCTACCGCCCTCGCTTTCAATTTCTTGCCGTCGGTGAGCGCGACCTCGATCTCGTCGGCCGCCTCTACGACGTGGTGATTGGTGAGGACGTATCCCTTGGAGCTTACGATCACGCCCGAGCCGAGGCTTGCCGCGCGCTGCGGCTCTTCTTCGAGGCGGTCTCCGAAAAAATGCCGGAACAAGGGGTCGTCGAGGAGCGGATGGCGCGGCGTCTTGATTTCCTTGCTGGTGAAAATATTGACGACCGCCGGTACGGCTTTCCTCACCGCATCGCTGTAGGAAGCCGCGCGCGCGGAACCCCCCGGTGAAGTGGCCTGGCGCAGCTCGACGACTTGGGGCCCGGTGGCGGGACGGCCGAGCCACTCGGGCTTGAGCGTGGTCACGACGAAAAGCACGCCGACCGCGACGGTGGCCGTCTGCGCGAAGATGAGCCAAAGATTGCGCATGGTTGAGCGAGTGATGCTACGAGCGGCGATTATAGGTCGGCTCACGCTCGGGTTCGTGGCCCCGTGAACGCAGAAACTGCCGCGCGATTCGCGGAGCTCGACGCGCCGTCTGCCGAGCCGCGTGAGACGGCGACCGGGTGTGAATCGGCCGATCCAGAATTCATAATCTAAATCAAAGGATTGGAGCAAAAAATTTGGTTCGTGAGAGGGCTTTCTGTATAATTCCCCCTTTTTTCACAGCACCTTTCCGGACCAGGATCTTCTCAAATGAGTGACTCCTCGAAGCCCAACAGCGCCCGGCGCAACCTGGTCATTGCGAGCGCCTGCGCGGGCGGCGCGGCCGCAGTCGGGACCGCCGTTCCCTTCGTCGCCTCGATGCTGCCTTCGGAGCGCGCCGAGGCACTCGGCGCGCCCGTGGAGGCCGATATCAGCTTACTCGCTCCCGGGGAAATGACCATATTCGAGTGGCGCGGTCAGCCGGTATGGGTGGTCCGGCGCACGAAGGAAATGCTCGATGAAATCAAGAAGGCCGACAGTAAAGTCGCTGACCCGAAGAGCGAGCGAAAGAAAAGCGAACTGACGCCCGAATATGCGCGCAACGAATTCCGTTCGATCAAGCCGGAATACCTGGTGGTGGTCGGAATATGCACCCACCTCGGTTGCTCGCCGCAAGCCAAGTTCAAGCCCGGTCCAGAAGCCTTCGAGAGCGATTGGGCCGGGGGCTTTTACTGCCCCTGTCACGGATCGCTGTTCGATCTCGCGGGGCGGGTCTACAAGAACAAGCCCGCGCCTGACAACCTCAGAGTGCCGCCGTACACCTATCTCTCCGACACCAGGATCCTGATCGGCGAGGACAAGAAGGGGGCCTAGCGCGATGGCTGCAGCCGATAAGCCACCGGTAACGGGGGCAGGCCCCTTCAACGACCTGCTCACCTGGATCGATCAGCGTTTCCCGCTGATGGAGACCTGGCGCAAGCATCTTTCGGAGTACTATGCGCCGAAGAACTTCAACTTCTGGTACTACTTCGGCTCGCTCGCGCTTTTCGTGCTGGTGATCCAGATCGTCACCGGCATCTTCCTCACCATGAATTACAAGCCGGACGCCGCCCAGGCGTTCGCCTCGGTCGAATACATCATGCGCGAGGTACCCTGGGGCTGGTGGATCCGCTACATGCACTCGACCGGCGCCTCCTTCTTCTTCATCTGTGTGTACCTGCACATGTTCCGCGCGCTGCTCTACGGCTCGTACCGCAAGCCGCGCGAGCTCCTGTGGATATTCGGGATGCTGGTATTCGTTTGCCTCATGGCGGAGGCTTTCTTCGGGTATCTCCTTCCCTGGGGCCAGATGTCCTACTGGGGCGCGCAGGTGATCGTGAACCTCTTCGACGCCATCCCCGTCATCGGCCCCAAGCTCGCCATCTGGATCCGCGGCGACTACGTGGTGTCGGACGCGACACTCAACCGCTTCTTCGCCTACCACGTGATCGCGGTGCCGCTTGCGCTCCTCGCGCTCGTCGTGGCGCACCTGCTCGCGCTGCACGAGGTCGGCTCGAACAACCCCGACGGCGTCGAGATCAAGAAAGTGAAGGACCCAAAGACCGGCAGGCCGCTCGACGGCATTCCGTTTCATCCGTACTACACGGTGAAGGACACTTTCGGGGTGGTGGTCTTCCTCGTCGTGTTCTCGATCGTCGTGTTCTTCGCCCCGGAGGCAGGCGGCTATTTCCTCGAGCACAACAACTTCATCCCGGCCGATCCGCTGAAGACCCCGCTGCACATCGCCCCGGTGTGGTACTTCACGCCGTATTACTCGATCCTGCGCGCGACCACCGAAAACTTCATGTGGGTGCTCGCCGCCGGAGTCGTCGCCATGGCGGGGCTCATCATCTGGAGCGTGAAGAGCACGGCAGCGAGAATTTGCGTGGCCGCGCTCGCGGCGGTGCTGCTCGCAGGGTTCTTCACGCTCGACCCCAAGGTCTGGGGCGTCGTGCTGATGGGGACCTCGGTCATGATCTTCTTTTTCCTGCCTTGGCTTGACCAGAGCCCAGTCAAGTCTATTCGCTACAAGGGGCCGATCACCAAGACGGCGATCGCGCTCTTCGTGATCGCGTTCTTCGTGCTCGGCTACCTTGGCACACAAACGGTGACCGAGGAGCGCACGCTCGCCGCGCAGATCGGCACGGCGGTGTATTTCCTGTTCTTCTTCTTGATGCCGTGGTACTCGAAGATGGACAAGTGCCGGCCCGAGCCCGCAAGGATCGGCTCGAAATGACAAGGCTCTTGGCGGTTCTCGCGCTCGTGGCGCCGCTTGCGTTCGCGGCCGAGGAAGCGGTCAGGCTCGACGCCGCGCCGATCGATCCGCGCGACGTCGCGAGCCTGCAGGCTGGGGCACGCAGCTTCGTCAACTACTGCCTGAACTGCCATTCGGCGGGGATGATGCGCTACCACAAGCTGCAGGACCTCGGGATCTCCGAGCAGCAGGTCAAGGACAACCTGCTCTTTACGGCCGACAAGATTGGCGAGCTGATGAACGTGTCGATGACGAGGAAAGACGCGAAGGAGTGGTTCGGCACGGCGCCGCCCGACCTGTCGGTGGTCGCGCGCGCCCGGGGGCCCGACTGGCTGTATACATATATGCGCAGTTTCTACCGCGATCCGGAGTCGGCGACCGGCTGGAACAACATGGTGTACGAGCGCGTCGCGATGCCGCACGTGTTGTGGACGCTCTCCGGGCAGCAGGTGCAGGTCGAGCGCAAGTTCAGGACCCGCGAGCAGGCCGAGGCGGTCGGCAGGCAGCAGAAAAACGCGTGGAAAGTCGACGTGCTGACCCCGGAACAGGCGGGCGGGGATGGAGAGCGCTATATCCTCAAGACGATCAGGACCGATACGACGGGCTCGCTCTCCCAGGTCGACTACGACGTTTTCGTGCGCGATCTGGTCAATTTCAT
>VBDM01000172.1 GCA_005881355.1 Betaproteobacteria bacterium | reverse complement strand
ATGATCAACGACTGGGTCACCGGGCGCGTGGCCCTGTGGTTTCCGACTTACGCGTTCCTCGCGCCGAACATGCCGAAGGTGAGGCCGCTTGCGATCGTGGACGGCCAGCGCAGCACCCGCATGCCCGGGATTCCCACCGTGGCCGAAATTCTTCCCGGATTCCGGGCCTTCCCCGCCTGGTGGGCTTTCTTCGGCCCGGCGGGCCTGCCCGACCCCGTCGCCGAGCGCCTGAGCGGCGAAGTGCGCGCCTCGCTAAAGGCACCCGACGTGCAGGCGAAACTCAACGATCTGGGGCTCACCACCCTGGCGAGTACGCCCGAAGAGCTCGCGGCGCACCTCAGGCGCGAGATCGAAGCCGTCGGAAGCCTGGCCAAGGCAATCGGGCTTGAGCCTGAGTAAGTTGCGGAAATCCTGACAAGGGTGATCCGCCCGGCGACACCTCGGACGGGAAAATCGCACCGCCGAGGCGGTGCGTCGAGCTTGGCTTCCCCGTGGCGCGGGGGCGTTCCTATATGGCTCGATAGTTGCTTATTTTTTCTGCACCCGGGGTTGTCGGAGCGCGGCCGCAGTTTGCGCGCAGAAAGCGCAATCCCGAAAGTACCCGCCCTTGAGGCGCCCGCCGCGGTACGCGGCGGTGCCGGAAGCGGCGGGCGTTCCGTTATTCGTCAGGAGGGATTGCAATGCCAGTCAAGAAAATTCTGATCGTGGATGATTCACCCACGGACCGACAGTACCTGTCGGAATTTTTGTCGAAGCGGGGTTACCAGTGCGTCACCGCCGACGGCGGCGACGAAGGTATCGCGAAGTCAAAAACCGAGCTGCCGGACTTGATCCTGATGGACATCGTGATGCCCGGCACCGACGGCTACAAGGCGACACGCGCCATCGCTCGCGACGAGGTCACGAAACAAATTCCGATCATCATGTGCACCACCAGGAATCAGGAAACCGACCGCATCTGGGGGCTGCGCCAGGGCGCGAAGGATTACGTGATGAAGCCGATCGACACCAACGAGCTTTTGGCGAAAGTCGCCGCGCTGGGATAGCTCCGGCCGCGGCCGAAGCGTTCCAGGGCTTCAGGCTGCTGAAATCCTGACGGAGTGACGTTCCAGGCAGGGGATCCACAGGATCCCCTGTTTTCGCATCTTTATGAATTTCAGTGCGTTTTCAAATGGCTCGCTTGTTGCTTATTCATGGACATTCGGGCCTGTCGCCGATAGGAGGACGCGGTCCCGAGGCCCCGCCGATCCACGGCGGGCATCGAGTGATTCGTTAGGAGGATTGCAAAATGCCGCTCAAGAAAATCCTGATCGTCAATAATTCGTCCGTCGACCAGCAGTTCGTACGGGAGTTGTTCTCAAACGGGCTCACCAGCGCGATGCGGCAGCCGAGCCCCGCCGGCTGGACGTTTTCCGGCGGAGTGCTCACGCAACGGACCTGGCATTAAGCGCAAGGACCGTCCGGCGACGCTATATCGTCGACGGGTCGTCGGCCGTAGCGTTCAAAATCCGAGTTCGCGCGCGCGCGCTTCGACAACGAGGCGTTCCGCGTCCTCGGAAAGCAGGAATCCTTCGCGCAGCGACTGCCGCGCCGCCGCCTCGACCTGCTTGACGTAGTTCGCCTTGCTCCCGTAGCGCTCCTGCAGCGAAGGCCGCGGGTCCGCGCCTCGCTCCGCCTTGGTGCGGGCGAACGGAATGAACGAGCCCTCGAGGTAGCACGAGCGGTCCTCCATGAATTCCTTGCGCCGCAGGTTCCAGCCGGTGTGCGTGCCGAGCGGGACCTGCAGGTCCACCGAGCGCACGCCGGGCAGCTCGTTTCCGTCGGCGTCCACCTTCGGCACGAATACCGGGTATTGCTTGCCCGCCAGATGACGCGGCGGCTGCACGCCGTAGTCGTTCACGTAGAGGTCGTTCGCCTCCCCCGTGTAGCGCCGGCCAGGAATCGCCGGAAAGCCGTACTCCTCCTGGGGCAGCGGCCGCACCAGCGTCTTGTCGTCGAGCGAGGGAAAGCGGCTCGGCGGCGGCGTCCTGCCGGTCCTGATCCACTCCTGCATCTCCAGGAGCAGCGCGCGTAGCCCTTCCTTGTACGGGTTCGCGTTGCTGGGGTTCTGGCAGATGGCAGCGGTGCGCGGCTGCGCCGCGGGGACGTGCTGCGTGCCTGCAAAATAGTAGAGCCGCACGTTGTCGGGCACCGTCACGTCGCTCTTGCCGAGCGTATCGGTGATGACGAGCGAGTTGCGCGCCGTCCACGGCTCGGTTCCGGAATCCCAGTGCATCAGCTTGGGACACGCTTTTTGCGCGCGGCAGCGCGCGAGCACGCCGCCCGAGCGGCCGCTGACCGGATCGCGGATCACCTCGTAGGTGAACGGGAACTGGTCGCCGTCCGAGTAATGCCCCACGAGCGGCGTCGAGAAACGGCCCGGCATCGAGAACTCGGAATTGACGTTGGTGAGCCGCGCCCCGCCTGTCATCGAGATCACGCCGTCGAACACGATGCGCTTCGCCTCGTCCAGGTTGAACCCGAGGTTCACCAGATCCTTCACGACGCGCCCGCTTTGCGAGCGGCCGAAGCCGATCGCGCGCTGGATCGCGTTGGGCTGGGGCGCCCGCCCGGAGTGCGCGACGAGCGGATTCGCCTCGGTATCCGAATAACGCAGGAACGACACGACGTCGCGGATCGACGCGAACGCCAAGCCCATCACCAGCGGATCGCGCGCCTGGTACACCAGGTAGTAAACCGCGTCGGTCGAGAAGCCCGCGGGCAGGCACACGTCCAGGTTGCTCGGCTCGAGCGTCTTGCCGTCCTCGCACTTGCCGAAGGACCACTCCCCGCGCGGGACCAGCTCGTCCGGCGCGTGCGCGTGGGCGCGACGGATCAGCCGCGCCGAAGCCATCGCCGACTCCACGGGAGGGTGCGGGCGCAGCACCGCGCCGTTGTCCCAGCCGAGCGGGAGCGTGAACGCGGGCTTGGTGACGATGAACTCGGCGGTGATCGTCTTCGTGATGGGCCTGCCGCCGCGCGTGGCGACCGGGATGTCGGCGACGATGTTGTCCTTGGAGCGCGGCACGTCGCCCTGCCAGCCCGATACCACCAGCGTATAGCCCTGCCTGAGGAGAAACCCGTCGCCCGCGTCCGCGGCGCTAGAGGGATCGTTGCCGCCGTTCGCGCCCAGGTGGAATACCTCGAATGCCCGCCGCGCACCGCGGTTCACCACGTCGTAGAGCAGCGTCCCGTTCCCCTTGGCCATGTCCACCGGCCTGATGATGTGCACGTCGACTGCGTACTCGACCCGGCCGCGCGCGTTGCGCGGCGCCTCCTTGATGTAGGTGATTCCGGCGTTGAGCGGGTCCGAGGGATCGACCTCGCCGTGGGCGCGGCCGGAGAGCTTCTCGTAGCGGCCGACCCGCCCGAACTCGCGCCCCCCGAAGGTCGGCGACTCGACCCGGTCGATGACGATGTGGGTGATGCGCCCCTGCGCGAGCGCGCAGAAGCCGGCGAGCAGCAACGCGGACCAGGAAATTTTCATGGGTGCCTTTCTCTCCTTGCTGGGGCTCAGTCGATCGTCACGCCCAGTTCGCGGATGATCGGGCGGAACTGCGCAACCTGCTTGCGCAGCATTGCGTCCTGCTCGGCGGGCGTCGAGCCCACCGGCTCGGCCGCGAGGTCGGTGAGGCGCCTGACCGAATCGGGATGGCGCACGGCCACCGCCGTCTCGCGCTGCAGCCGTTCTATGATCTCGCGCGGGGTCTTTGCCGGCGCAAAGAGGCCGTTCCAGCCATCGGCCTCGAGCTTCGGAAAGCCGAGCTCGCGCACGGTGGGCACCTCGGGCAGCGCGGCGAGGCGCCGTGGGGCGTTCGTCGCGAGCGCCTTGAGCGTGCCCTTGCGGATATCGGCGAGCGAGGACGAAAGCTGGTCGCCGCCGAGCTGCAGGCGCCCCGCGAGCAGCTCCTGCTTGAGCGGCGCTGCGCCCTTCAGCGGAATGTGCGCCATGTCGATTTTCTCGTCGCGCTTGATCACCTCGCCGACGATGTTCATGTACGAGCCCGGGCCGGTCGAGCCGTAGTTGTACTTGAGGCTCCGGTCCTTCTGGAGCAGCGCAACGAACTCGCGCAGGTCGTTCGCCGGCACGCCCGGATGCGCGGTGATCACGAGCGGCACGTTGGCGACGATCGAGATCCCGGCGAAATCGGTCTCGACGTCGTACGGCGAGCGGTTCGCCTGGGCGAGCGCCACCGAGGCGAGCGGAAAGGTGATGTTGTGCATCAGGATCGTGTAACCGTCGGGCGCCGCCTTGGCGACCGCATCCGCTCCGATCGAGCCCCCCGCCCCGCCGCGATTCTCCACGACGGCCGGCTGCCCGATGGTCTCGGACATTCTTTGCGCCACCAGCCGTGCGATGATGTCGGTCGTACCGCCTGCCGGGAACGGGACGATGATGCGGATGGGGCGGGCGGGATAACTTTGCGCCAGCGTCTCCTGCGGCAAGCCGGAAGCCGCCACGGCGAACAGCACGCAGAAACCGGCATTCAATCTTGGGGTCACGAACATACCGAATCCTTCCCCGCATAATTACCTTCGGCGGCGACCATGCTATTCTTTCCATTCGTTATTGGAGGAAGATCATAGTCACGGCTTCCAACCTGACGCCGGAGGATTTTGACTGGCTGCGCCAGATGCGGGGCGCCGCCGACGCGAAACGGAATCCGCCGCCCGTTCCGATGGGCATTATAGACAAGCTTGGCGCATTCGGCTTCATAAAGCCGGATGGTCTCGGCGGTTTTACGATTACAGTCAGAGGTCGCGAAGCGTTGTTGGATCAAAACATGCGCGACGCCGAAGATCGCTGAACGGCATCGAGCATCAGAAGGTGGCCGGCGACCGCTGCGTTCACGCGGCGACCGTTTTCCATTTCGCTGAAAGCTGCTCTGCGCCGCGCAGCGAAAGGGCGAGGATGGTGTAGGTCGGATTCGACGCGCCCGATGTCGGAAATATCCCCGGACCTGCGACGTAGAGATTGGCGATCTCGTGCGCCTGGCCGAAGCTGTCGACCACCGAGTTGCCTGCGCCGGAGCCCATGATGGTTCCGCCCATGAGGTGGATCGTCGGGATGTTCCCGCGCCCGGACCAGGATTCCTTGGCGCCCGCGGCATTGGCGATCCTGAGGCCTTCCTCGAAATTGGCGTTCCACACGCGCGCGACGTCCTCGTCGTAGCTGTGGATGATCCGGCCGAGCGGCATGCCGAACTCGTCCTTGTCGCCCGCCAGCTCGACGCGGTTGTCCGCGTTCGGCATTTCCTCCCCGAAAGCGTTGATGCGGGTCAGCCCGCGCGCGGCGCGCTTCATGAAGGCGTGCAGGTCGGCTCCGAACAGGTCGAGCCGCGCGTTGGCGAAGCCGCCGAGGTCGCTCGTCTTCAGGGCGGAGCCGGCGACGATGAACGAGCTGCCGAACGCGCCCTTGTGGCTGGTCTTGCCGTAGCGGTCGTAGGACATGTATTGCGCGCCGGTGGTGCCCATGTGGTTCTCGACGTTCTCGTCGAAGATCGCCCAGGTGCCCGAGGCGAAATGCGTCATCATGTATTTGCCGACGAGGCCGCTCCTGTTGGCGAGGCCCTTGGGGTGCCTGCCGTTCGCCGAGTTGAGCAGGATGCGCGGGTTCTGCGCCGACCACGCGGCGAGCACCACGGCGCTCGCCGGCTGGAATTGCTTTTCCTTCTTCTGGTCGTAGTACTCGACGCCGGTGACGCGAGTGCCCTTGGCATTGGTGAGCACGCGCGTGACCGTGCTCCACGCGCGCACTTCGGCGCCGGCTTTTCTCGCGTCGGCGAGATAGGTGACGAGCGGGTTGGAGAGCGCGCCGGTCGGGCAGCCGACGTGGCACCAGCCGTCGTAGATGCACGCCGGCCGCCCCTTGTAGGCGGAGGAATTCATGCCGACCGCCGCCGGCACCATGCGGATGCCGGCCGATTCGAAGCCCTTCAGCCAGATGTCGCCGTTGCGAAAGGTCTTCATCGGCGGCATCGGGTAGGGAGCGCCCGCCGGCCGCCAGATCTCCTCGGCCTTGGCGTCGCCGGACACCCCGACGTCGCGCGCGACCTTGTCGTACCAGGGCGCGACGTCCTTGTAGGAGATCGGCCAGTCGAGCCCGCGGTTGTGCTCGCTCTTGACCTTGAAGTCGTTCGGCAGCAGGCGCGG
>VBDM01000175.1 GCA_005881355.1 Betaproteobacteria bacterium | reverse complement strand
AAGCTCGTTCATGCACTTGAAGTGTCCGAGCGGGCACTCGCGCGCAAAACACGGGCTGCACTCGATCCCGGTCCGCACCACGCGCGCGCTCGCGGAGAGGGGCGGAGTGTGCTCGGGACTGGACGAGCCGTACAGCGCCACGACCGGCCGGCCCACGCCGGCCGCGACGTGCATCAGTCCCGAGTCGTTGCTCACCACGACTTGTGCGAGGGAGAGCAGGTCGATCGCGCTCGCGAGGTCGGTTCTGCCGCAAAGGTTCACCGCCGTGCCTTCGCTTGAATGCGCGATTTCGTCGCCGATGTGGCGGTCCTTGTCGGAGCCGAACAGCCAGATCGCGTAGCCTTGCGCGGCGAGCTTGCGCGCAAGCGCGGCGAAGTGCCGCGCCGGCCAGCGTTTGGAGGGTCCGTACTCCGCGCCGGGACAGAATGCGACCACCGGCTTCGCGCGCGAGAGCCCCAGGCGCGCGAGTGCGGCGGCGAGATTCGCCCCGTCGACGCGAAGCCTCGCCTCCGGCAGCGGTCGCTCGGGCGCGGTGCCGGGTTTCCCGGCGAGCTGCGCGTAGCGCTCGGCCATCAGCGGCAGGCGCTTTTCGTCGAGCTTGTGCACGAGGCTGAGCAGCCCGTAGCGCAATTCGCCGACGAACCCGACGCGCAGCGGAATGTCGGCGAAGTAGGGGACGAGCGCCGACTTGAAGGTGTTGGGCAGCACGATCGCCTCGTCGTAACCGCGCTCGCGCAAGGCGCGGCCCAGGCGCCAGCGCGCCCGGAGCTTGAGCTCGCCGTGCCCGAAAGGCGCATCGATGACTTCGCCGATTTCCGGCATGCGCCTGAGCACCGGCGCGGTCCACTCCGGCGCGAGCGCGTCGATGACGGCCCCGGGGCGCTTTTTTTTCAGGCGCGCAAGGAGCGGCTGGGCGAGCAGCGTGTCGCCGATCCAGCTCGGCGCGACGACGAGGATCTTCGGCACGAGAGGGCTCAGTGGCCCTTTGGACGCTGGCCCTTGTAGACGTAGCGCGTGCCGCAGTAGGGGCACAGCATCTGGCCCGCCTTCGCGACGTCGAGGAACACCCGGGGATGCATCGACCACACGGGAGATTTAGGCGTGGGGCAATGCAAGGGAAGATCGGTCTCGGTCACCTCGACGACGCGGCTCGTCTGGTCGTTCGCGCCCATCAGGCTTTTTCTTTCGACGCCTTCGCCGGCTTCTTCTCGTGCACGGGCGAGAGCCAGTCCTTGTGCTTGGCGACCTTGCCGGCGACCACATCGAAGAAGAGCTTCTGGATCTTGGTCGTGACCGGTCCGCGCGAGCCCGAGCCGATCGTGCGCCCGTCGAGCTCGCGGATCGGCGTGACCTCGGCCGCCGTGCCGGTGAAGAAGGCCTCGTCGGCGATATAGACGTCGTCGCGGGTGATGCGCCTGGAAACGACCTCATAGCCGAGCTCTTGTGCGAGCTCGATCACCGAGGCGCGCGTGATCCCGGAAAGCGCCGAGGTCAGCTCCGGCTCGTGGAGCTTTCCGTCCTTGACGAGGAAGAGGTTCTCGCCCGAGCCCTCGGCGACGAAGCCGTCCACGTCGAGGAGCAATCCCTCGTCGTAGCCGTGCTGGGTCGCCTCCAGATTCGCCAGAATCGAATTGGGATAAGTCCCGGCCATCTTGGCGCGCGCCATCGTGACGTTGATGTGGTGGCGCGCGTAGGACGAGGTCTTGACGCGGATGCCTTTGTCGATCGCCTCCTGGCCGAGATAGGCGCCCCAGGGCCAGGCGGCGATCGCGACGTGCACGGTCGCGCCGATCGGCGACACGCCCATCTTTTCCGAGCCGTAGAACGCGATCGGCCGGATGTAGCAGGACTCGTGCTCGTTGGCGCGCACCACCTCCTTCTGCGCTTCGACGAGCGTCTCGCGGCCGTAGGGGATCTTCATCATGTAGATGTGCGCCGAGTTGAACAGGCGCTCGGTGTGCTCGCGCAGCCTGAAGATCGCGGTGCCCTCGACGGTCTTGTAGGCCCGCACGCCCTCGAACACCGCGAGGCCGTAGTGCAGCGAGTGCGTCAGAACGTGGGTGGTCGCGGAACGCCAGGGCACGAGCTTGCCGTCGTACCAGATGAATCCGTCGCGATCGGCCATCGACATGGGAATCTCCGGAGGGGCTTTCAAAAATGGTATTTTAGCGGAATCCGGTCTCGCCCAAACGCAATCGTCACGACATGTTGAACGTCCCCGCGGGACGCACCTTGCGCTTCGCGCCCGCGCTTGCCGCGGCGTCCGTCATCGTCGCGGTGTCGTGCCTGACTCGCGTGTTCCTCGCGCTGCGGCCGGACGTGGCGGTGACGTGGGGGTTCGCCGACTGGCTAGGGATTTTCGGCTTCGGATTGCTGTTCGATGCCGTCGCCGCGCTCTACCTGGTTACGCCGCTGGTCCTGTGGCTTGCGCTCGCGCCCGACCGGATCGCGCGCCGCCGCTTGTACCGGGCCTCGATCGTCCTCGCGGTGTTCGCGTTCGCCTACGGCGCTCTCTTTCTCGCGGTCGCGGAATGGCTCTTCTGGGACGAGTTCTTCTCGCGCTTCAACTTCATCGCGGTGGATTACCTTATTTACACCACCGAAGTGCTCGGCAATATCCGGCAGAGCTATCCGGTCGGGACGATCCTGCTCGCGCTGCTTCTGCCCGCGGCAGCGATCACCGCGCCGCTCGCCCGGCGCGTCTGGCGCTGGAGCGGCGAGCCGCTCGGCTGGAGACCGGCGCTTCTCGCGCTCCTCGCCTGCTCGGGCGCGGTCGCTGCAACGCTGGCTTTCCTCAGCGTCGACGTGAAGAATTTCTCCGCGGAAGACGCCGCGAACGATCTCGCAGGAAACGGCGTCTACGAGTTCTTCGCGGCGAATTACCGCAACGAGCTCAGCTACGACCGCCACTACGCCACCTTGCCGCTCGCCGAGGCGGTGGCGAAGGTCCGTGCGGCGCTCGAGGAGGACGGCGGCCGCCTGCTCAGTCCCGGCGGCGAGGGCTTCGAGCGCAAGGTGAGCTCCGGCAAGCCCGAACGCCGCCTGAACGTCGTTCTCATCAGCGTCGAGAGTCTCGGGGCGGAGTTCCTCGGCGCCTACGGCGATCCGCGCGGCCTGACGCCGAATCTGGACCGGCTCTCGCGCGAGAGCCTGTGGTTCGCGAAGGTTTTCGCGACCGGGAACCGCACCGTGCGGGGGATGGAGGCGCTCGCGCTGGCGCTGCCGCCGCCTCCGGGCCAGTCGATCGTGCGCCGGCCGAACAACGAAGGGCTGTTTTCTCTCGGCAGCGTGTTCGCGGGCAAGGGCTACGCGTCCCTGTTCGCCTACGGCGGCTACGGTTACTTCGACAACATGAACGCCTTCTTCGAAGCCAACGGCTACCGCGCCATCGACCGGCGCAGCATTCCCTCGGACCGCATCGAGGTCGAGACCATCTGGGGAGTCGCCGACGAGCACCTGTTCGACCACGTCCTGGAGGAAATCGACCGCGAGCGCTCCGCGAGGCCCGGCCATCCGGTCTTCGCGCACGTGATGACGACCAGCAACCACCGCCCTTACGTCTACCCCTCGGGGCGCATCGACATCCCGTCGGGCACCGGCCGCGACGGGGCGGTCAAATACTCGGACTACGCGATCGGCCGGTTCATCGAGCAAGCGCGCGCGCGACCGTGGTTCGACGATACGGTGTTCGTCATCGTCGCCGACCACGGCGTCAACGCCCGCAGCGGCATGCAGATCCCCGTGGACAAGTACCTGATCCCGCTCTTTGTGTATGCGCCCAAGCACGTTGCGCCGCGGCGCATCGACCGCCTGATGTCGCAGATCGACATCGCCCCGACGCTGCTCGGCCTGCTCGATTTCAGCTACACCAGCAAGTTTTTCGGGCGCGACATCCTGCACGCGCCGCCCGAAAGCGACCGCGCCTTCGTGGCGAACTATCAGACCCTCGGCTACCTCAAGGGAGACCGCATGGTGGTGCTGCAGCCGAAGAAGAAAGTGGAGGTCTACCGCATGTCGGAGGACATGACGCACCGCGAGCCGGCGCAGGACCCGGCGCTCGCGCGCGAGGCGATCTCCTTCTATCAGACCGCATCGTATGCGTTCCGCAGCGGCCTGTACCGCGACGTGGCGCAAGCGCCACCGGAGCGCCGCGCCCGAACCGCTGCCGCGGAGCGTGGCTGACCACCTTCAGTCGTTCCCGAACACTTCCCGCCACAGCGCGAGCGCGCCGTTCAGCCTCAGGCCGTGCTGCCGCCGGCGGAACTCGCGGTAGGCCGAACGCGCCGACTCCGCGAGATCCGCCGGGATCAGCCCGAGCTCGGCGGCGAGCTTCAGCAGCGCGATGTTGCCGGTGTTCGCGACGAGCTCCGGACGGCGGTGCGCGTGCGCGAGCACGAGGTACTGCACCATGAACTCGATGTCGATCATGCCGCCGCGGTCGTGCTTCAGGTCGAAGAGCTCGCCCCTGTTCGGGTGTCCGTCGAGCAATTTCTGCCGCATCGCAAGCACTTCCTGGCGAAGCTTGGCCTCGTCGCGCTTCATCTTCAGGATCGCTCGCCGCTCGGCTTCGAACGCCGCGCCCAACGCGGCGTCGCCGGCGCAGAAGCGCGCGCGAGTCAGCGCCTGGTGCTCCCACACCCACGCCGACTCCCGCTGGTACCTGCGGAACGCTTCGATCGAGCTGACCATCAGGCCGCTCGCCCCGTCGGGCCGAAGCCGCAGGTCGGTCTCGAACAGGACACCCGCGCCGGTTCGGGTCGTGAGCCAGTGGTTGAGGCGCTGCGCAAGGCGCGCGTAGTTCTCCGGCGCGTGCTCGTGCGGATCGTCGTGGAGAAAGATGATGTCGAGGTCGGACGCGTAGCCCAGTTCCTTGCCGCCGAGCTTGCCGTAGCCGATGACGGCAAAACGCGGCTCGTCGAGGTGCCGGCCGCGCAGCCGGGTCCAGCACAGCTCCAGCGTGATCTGCAGCATGACGTCGGCGAGGTCCGAGAGATGATCGGCGAGCCGCTCGACGGTCAGCGCGCCGGCCAGATCCTGGGCGAGCAGCCGGAAAACCTGCGCGTGGTGCGCCTCGCGCAGCGCGTCCATCTGCCGCTCGGTGTCGCCCGCGAGCTGCGCGAGCTGCCGCCTCAAGTCCCGGGCGAATTCGCCCCGGTCCAGCGGCGCATGCAAAAGGCGCGCGTCGAGCAGCTCGTCGAGCAATATCGGATGCCGGTTGAGGAACTCGGCCGACCAGCTCGAGGCGCTCATCAGGGCGGTAAGCCGTTCCAGGGCCTCGGGATGCTCGTCGAGGAGGGCAAGATAGGCGGCGCGCCGGCCGACGGTCTCGATCAGGTCCATGCAGCGCGCGAGCGTCGCATCCGGATTCCGGCATCGCGACGACTGCTCGATCACGCGCGGCACGAGCGCGTCGAAGCGTTCGCGGCTCGCCTGCGGCAGGTTCCGGTAGCGGCTTGCGGCGCGAACCGCGTGCAGGCGTGCAGCGGTGCTCCCGGGGTCGCGGAATCCGAGCGCGCCCAATCGCGCTTCCGCGGCGCCGCGGTCGTCTTCCCTCCACAGCGGCGCGAGCGCGTGCCGCGGCGCTTCCTCGTTCGAGAACACGTCCTCGAAATGGCGCGATACGCGGGCGCGGTGGGATGCGAGCGCGGCGTCGAACGCCGGCCATGACTCGAAACCCATGCTCCGCGCGATCAGCTGCCGGTCCTCGTCGCCCGGCGGCAGCCTGTGCGTCTGGGCGTCCTCGAGGTACTGCAGCCGGTGCTCCAGGCGTCTCAGGAACACATAGGCGTCGGCGAGCTCGGTCGCGGTTTGCGGCGGCAGCAGGCCTTTCTGCGCGAGCAGCGCGAGCACGCCGAGCGTGGGGCGCAGCTGCAGCGACGCGTCGCGCCCGCCGCGGATCAGCTGGAAAACCTGGGCGATGAACTCGATCTCGCGGATTCCGCCGGGGCCGAGTTTGATGTGGTCGGACAACTCGCGCCGCGCGACTTCGGCACGAATTTGCGCGTGCAGCTCGCGCACCGCGGCGAATGCTCCGTAGTCGAG
>VBDM01000174.1 GCA_005881355.1 Betaproteobacteria bacterium | reverse complement strand
ATTGTTTCCGTTCCTTTCGCGTCGCGCGACGTGCCGAGATCACACGGCACTCGTCGTCGCGCTCGGTCCAGACAACCACAAGTAACTCACCGGCGCTTCCCAGACCGATGCTAATGAAACGTTGTTCGCCCTCAGCATCCGGATCTTCGACAGTGACCGCGAGCGGGTCCTGAAATACACCTTCGGCGTCGGCGAACGAAACTCCGTGCTTCTTGAGATTCGAAGCTGCCTTCGCTGGATCAGGCCGGAACCGCACGCGAACATGATATATATATTATATGCATCCCGCAAGCGCCGATGTTGCGCGGTTAGAAGCCGCCGGCTCAAAGGGCATAGGACACCTTGTTCTCCGAGATTGAGACTTTGCCCGCTGCCTGCAACTGCTGAATGAGGGCGGCAAGTTCAGCCTCGGCTATCCCCTTCGGGAAAAGCGAGGCGACTGTGCTCGTGAGAGTCTTGAGCGTTCGCGGCCGTGAACTGCCGCGCTGCGCTAGGTTGGCGACAACCATACTGAAGGTGTCGGTTTTCGACTTTGCACTAGTGGGAGCCTTGGATGGAGAACTAGCCCGCAGCTGAGTCGCTCTTGCTACACCGCCAGCGTTCGGGCACTTGAACTGACCCTTCTGGTTGAGGACCACCTGGAATTTCTCTTTGAGCGACATACTTCCGAGAAGCGCGTTGACGGACTTGCAGCAAGCGACGCAGTTTTCATCTTTGTTGCTCCCGCCGTTGGAGCTGGCGAAAAGATGCTCGACACTGGCCTCTGCCTTGGGCAGCGGTTGCTTGCAGAAGAAGCAAAGGCCACCCTGCGCGAACATGAGGCGGTCGAGGGGCGTCGTGGGCATAAGGCTTCTAACGTTCAATCATCTTCCGAAAAACGTTCTAATCTGGCGCCTCAGTTTACGCTTGTCGGAAATGTCCCGCAAAATCAGGATTGTCTGAGTGCTGCTCATGATTTCGGTCCTTGATAGGTTGCGAGCGGAAGGTCAAGTGTCTGATTTCTCTAGGGATGAAACCCCGCACGGGCGCCGTCGCCGGCGCTCGAAGACTCCAGCGGACGGATCGCCCGCTTTTCGCCTACGGGCTCGCCCGTCCCGCCGGATCCTGCCGGTAGAACATCGCGAGCTGCGCGTACAGCTCGGGCCAGTCGCGCGCGAGCACCGCGGATTCGGTGAAGAAGGCCTCGCTCATGACGGCGAAGAACTCGGCGGGGTGCTCGGACGCGTATTCGTCGATGAAGGTCGGCCGGCCGGCGTCGACTTCGTTGCAGAAACGCTCGTAGGCTGCTTCGAGCGTCTTGCGCCACCTCGCTGGGTCCGTTCCGGCGCGTGCGGCGGGAAAGTCGCTGTCGCCCCCTCCGTCCATGTGGATCTTGTGGGCGAACTCGTGGATCACGACGTTGTAGCCGCGCTCGGCGAGGCCCACGTCTTCCCAGGAGAGGATCACCGGCCCGCCCGGCCAGGCTTCCCCGGCGAGCTCCTCGTCGAAAGTATGGACGATGCCGTTCTCGTCCACTTCCTCCTTGCGCACTCGGAATTCTCCCGGATAGACGATGACTCCGACCCAGCCGCTGTATACGTCCAAGCCAAGGTTGAGAATCGGCAGGCAGGCCTGCGCGGCGATCGACAGGCGCACTTCGTCGGTGAGCTCGAGGCCGTGCGTGCCGTGCATTTCCTTTTCCGAGAGGAACAGGACGACGAGGCGCTTGAGCCGCATCGTTTCCTCTTCCGACAGGCCGCGCAGGAAGGAAAGCCTAGCTGCGACGCGCGCCCACAGCGCCTCGTCGAGGCGGGCGCTCTTCAGCACGCGCTTGCGGCGCCACTCGCGCAGGAAACCCATCCTAGCGCCTTGACGTCAGCACCACGCCGCCGAGCACGAGGGCGAATCCCGCGAGGTGGTAGAGCCGCAGCGGCTCGCCGAGGAACGTCACCGCGAACAGCGTGCCGAACACCGGGATGACCGGGTTGAAGAATCCGGCCACGTTGGGTCCCAGCGCCATCACCGCGTGGTTCCAGCATATGTAGGCGACGATCGACGGAAAGATCGCGAGATAGGCGATCGCAGCAACGGTCCCGGGGGACACCGTCATCGTGCCGCCGGCGTGGATTTCCAAGAGGTAAAACGGCAGCGAGAAGGCCGCTGCCGAGGAGATCGTGGTGAACAGAAACGACAGCGCGCGAAGGGGCGGGCGCCACTTGAGCATCACCGTGTAGATCGCCCACAGGAGCGCCCCGCCGAGCAGCAGCAGGTCCCCGGGGTTGAGCGCGAGCCGCGCGAGCGTCGCGAGCCCCCCCGCGCTGATGATGCTCGCGACGCCGGCCAAAGACAGCGCGAGCCCGGCGAGCTGCCTGCCGCTGATGGTGAGCTTGAGCAGCCACCAGGAGAGCGGCACCACGAAAAGCGGCAGCGACGAGTTGAGGAGCGTCGCGTTGACCGCGGTCGTGTAGCGCACGCCCCAGTAGCCGAGCAGGGTGAATCCCGCGCCACCGATCAGGCCGAACGCGGCGAGCGCGGGGAGATGGCGCCGGATGAGCGGCGCGTCGGCCCGCAGCTGCGCGGCGGCGACGGGGAGCAGCAGCGCCGAGGCGAGCGCCCAGCGCCAGAACGACAGCGCGAACGGCGGAACATCCAACGTGACCCAGCGCGCCGCCACCCAGTTGCCGCCCCAGGACGCGGCGGCGACCAACAGCAGCAGGGTGGGCAGCATGCGGTGCTGCGCGGGGGCGGGCACGGGAAATCCGGGAAACGCGCATTATCGTGGAGCGCGCCCTCGGGCGCCAGCCTTTGGCGGGCGTCCGCCATTGCGATAAACCGGCGCCAGCCCATGCGATAAACTTCCGGCATGGTTTCCAGCACGCGCTCCGAGGTCGCCGAGATCGGCGAATCCGACGTTCTGAACGCCGGGCTTTCCGGCGACGAGCGGCGCACGCTCGCCCGGGCGCTCGACTTCGCCGCAAGCGTCTACGGCGAAAAGCTGCTCGGCACAGGCGAATCCGCCTACGGGCACGCGATCGGACTCGCGCGCAACGTCGCCGAGCTGCGGCTCGACGCCGATAGCCGCGTCGCAGGGCTGCTTTTCTCGGTTCCGCAATACCTGTCCGACGGGGAAGAAAAACTCGGCGCTTCGTTCGGCGCGGCGGTCGCCTCGCTCGTCGCGGGAATCGGCCGGCTCAACGCGCTGCGCGTGATCACGCGCACCGCGGCGCAGGGGAAGGACTCGCAGTCGCAGGCCGAGGTGCTGCGCAAGATGCTGCTCGCCATGGTGGAGGATATCCGCGTGGTGCTGCTGCGCCTGGCGAGCCGCACGCAGACCATGCGCTGGCTCGCGCGCGCGCCGGAGGGCGAGCGGGCGCAGCTTGCGCGCGAGACGCTCGACATCTACGCGCCGCTCGCCAATCGGTCTTTCCGCACCCTCGAGCCCGAGCTCTACAAGCGCATCGCGGGAATGCTCGAGGACCGCCGCAGCGAGCGCGAGCGCGCAGTCGACAATGCGATCGCCGAGCTCGCCGACGAGCTCGCCCGCGCCGGGATCCGGAGCGAGATCACCGGCCGGCCGAAGCACCTCTACAGCATCTATTCGAAGATGCGGGCGAAGTCCCTGGATTTCTCCGAGATCCACGACGTGAGCGGGCTTCGCGTGCTGGTGGGCGAAGTGAAGGACTGCTATACGGTGCTCGGCGTCGTGCACGACCTGTGGGCGCCGATCCCGAGGGAGTTCGACGACTACATTTCGCGCCCCAAGGCAAACCTCTACCGTTCGCTGCACACGGCGGTGATAGGGCCGGAAGGGAAGGCGCTGGAAGTGCAGATCCGCACGCACGAGATGCACCGCGATGCCGAGCTGGGCGTCGCCGCGCACTGGCGCTACAAGGAAGGAGCGAAGCGCCCGGGCGGCAAGGGCGATCCGTTCGACGAGAGAATCGCCTGGCTGCGGCAGATGCTCGCTTGGCGCGACGAGATCGTCGACGCCTCCGACTGGGTCGAGCGTTCCAAGCACGCCGTGCTCGACGACACGGTCTACGTGCTGACGCCGCAGGGCAGGGTCGTCGACCTGCCGCGGGGAGCGACGCCGGTCGACTTCGCCTATGCGCTGCACACCGACATCGGCCACCGCTGCCGCGGCGCCAAGGTGAACGGCGCCATCGTGCCGCTCGATTACCGCCTCAAGAACGCTGAAAGCGTCGAGATCATCACCGCGAAGACCGGGGGCCCGAGCCGCGACTGGCTCAACCCGGCGCTCGGCTACATCAAGAGCTCGCGCGCGCGAAACAAGGTCCGCCAGTGGTTCAACAGCCGCGAGATCGCGGGCGTGCTCGCCGCGGGGCGCGCCGCAGTGGAGCGCGAGCTGCAGCGCAGCAGAGGGCGCGACGTGAGCCTCGAAGAGCTGGCGAAGCGCCTCGGGTTCGGCAAGCCCGACGAGCTCTTCGCGGCGGTGGGGCACGAGGAAGTCGGCCCGCGGCAGTTGCGCACGGCGCTGCGCGGCGAGCCCGAGCGCGCGCAACCGCCGCAAGCGCGGCTCAAGAGCTCCAGCGCCGGCCGGCCGCGCAGCGGGATCCTCGTCGTCGGAGTGGAGCGCCTGCTCACGCAGCTCGCGCGCTGCTGCAAGCCGGTGCCGCCGGACCGGATCTCGGGCTTCGTCACCAAGGGGCGCGGAGTCTCTGTGCACCGGCGCGACTGCCCGAGCTTCGCGCGCCTCGTCGAGCGTTTTCCGGAACGCGCAATCGGCGCCGAGTGGGGCGGCCGCGCGGGCCAGGTCTATCCGGTGGACATCGTCGTGCGCGGAAACGACCGCCAGGGGCTGCTGCGCGACGTGACCGAGACGCTTTCGCGGGAGAGAACCAACGTGATCGCGGCGAAGACGCAGAACCGCCACAACGTCGCCTCGATGTTCTTCACCGTCGAAGTCGAGGACATCGACCAGCTGCGGCGCGCCCTGTCGGCGATCGAGGACGTGCGCGGGGTCTTCGCCGCTGCGCGGCGCTGAATCGAATGGCGACCAAGAACCGCGTGCAGGTGGCCATCATCGGGTCCGGGCCGGCGGGGCTCCTGCTCGGGCAATTGCTGCACCTTGCGGGCATCGACACGATCATCCTCGAGCGCCGCAGCAAGGATTACGTGCTCGGCCGCGTTCGCGCCGGGCTGCTCGAGCAGGGAACGGTGGACCTCCTCGACCGCGCCGGAGTCGGCAAGCGCCTGCACGCGCAAGGCCTGGTGCACGAGGGGCTCGACGTCTGTTTCGGTGGCGTGCGGCACCGCGTCGACCTGCACGCGCTCTCGGGCAGGAAAGTCACGATCTACGGACAGACCGAGGTGACGCGGGACTTGATGGATGCCCGGGAAGCCGCGGGCGCGAAAACCGTGTACGAAGCGGAGGATGTGAGCGTGCACGATGTCGGCGGCGCGCGTCCGAAGGTGCGGTATCGCAAGGACGGCGCCGGGCACGAGATCGAATGCGATTTCATCGCCGGCTGCGACGGCTTTCACGGCGTGTGCCGCGGCAGCGTCCCGGCGAGCTCGATCGCCTGCTACGAGCGCGTCTATCCGTTCGGCTGGATCGGCGTGCTCTCCGACACGCCGCCCGTTTCGCACGAGCTGATCTACGTGCACCACGAGCGCGGCTTCGCGCTCTGCACCATGCGCTCGCACACGCGCAGCCGCCTTTATCTCCAGTGCCCGATCGAGGACGAGGTGGAGGACTGGCCCGACGAGCGCTTCTGGGACGAGCTGCGCCGGCGCCTCGATCCGGCGACCGCTGCCGCGCTCGTCTCAGGCCCGTCCATCGAGAAGAGCATCACGCCGCTCAGGAGCTTCGTCGCCGAGCCGGTGCGCTTCGGCAGGCTCTTTCTCGCCGGAGACGCGGCGCACATCGTGCCGCCCACCGGCGCGAAGGGCCTCAACCTCGCAGCGAGCGACGTCCACTACCTCTCCGGCGCCCTCACAGAGCATTACGCGTCGGGAAAGACGGCGGAGCTGGACGCCTATTCGGCGCGCGCGCTGCAGCGCGTCTGGAAAGCGGAGAGGTTCTCCTGGTGGATGACCCATCTCCTGCACCGCTTTCCGGAAAACGGCGCTTTCGGCACGAAGATCCAGCTCGCCGAGCTGGATTATCTGTTCAGCTCGCGCGCCGCGCAGATTTCGCTTGCCGAGAATTACGTCGGGCTGCCCTACTGACCGAGTCGCCCGGTCTCGGGGCAGTATAATCGCGCGGACATGCGCATTCTGCTCAGCAACGACGACGGGTACTTCGCCCCCGGTATCGCCATCCTCGCAGAAACGCTGGTCCCCCTCGCCGAGGTCATCGTGGTCGCCCCGGAGCGCGACCGCAGCGGCGCCTCCAATTCTCTCACCCTGGATCGGCCGCTTTCGGTGCGCAAATCCGGAAACGGCTTCCTGTTCGTAAACGGCACGCCGACCGACTGCGTCCACCTGGCCGTAACAGGGCTCCTCGAGGAGCTGCCCGACATGATCATCTCGGGCATCAATCTCGGGGCCAACATGGGCGACGACACCATCTATTCGGGGACCGTCGCGGGGGCGACCGAGGGCTATTTGCTCGGCATCCCCTCGTTCGCGATCTCGCTCGCGAGCAAGGCGGGCAAGCACTACGACACCGCGGCGCGCGTTGCGCGCGAGCTGGTCGAGCGCTTCCAGCAACGGCCGCCCGGCGAGCCGCTGCTGCTCAACGTCAACGTGCCCGACATTCCCTACGAGTCGCTCAAGGGCTTCGAGGTCACGCGGCTCGGCAAGCGCCACAAGGCCGAGCCCGTCATCAAGACAAAGACTCCGCGCAACGAGACGGTGTACTGGGTGGGCGCGGCGGGAAGCGCCCAGGACGCGGGCCCGGGGACGGACTTCCACGCCGTCGCCTCGGATCGCGTGTCGCTCACACCGCTGCAGATGGATCTCACGCATCAGCAGCAGATTCCCGAACTCAAAGCGTGGCTGGCGGCATGGTGCTTCCGAAAACCCGCGGCATAGGAATGACATCGCAGCGCACGCGCGACCGCATGGTCGCGGGGCTGCGTGAGCAGGGCATACGGGACGAGGCGGTGCTCGGCGCGATGGCCGCCGTTCCCCGGCACATCTTCATCGAGGAGGCCCTCGCCAGCCGCGCTTACGAGGATACGGCGCTGCCTATCGGCTTCGAGCAGACCATCTCGCAGCCCTTCATAGTGGCGCGCATGCTCGAGGCGCTGCGCGGCGGGAGCGCACTGGGGAAGGTGCTCGAAATCGGCACCGGGTGCGGATATCAGGCCGCGCTGCTCGCGCGGCTCGCAACAGAAGTCTATTCGGTCGAGCGCATCGCGGGACTGCTCGAAAAGGCGCGCGGCAACCTGCGCCCCTTGCGCTTGTCGAACCTGCGTCTGGTGCACGACGACGGCACCGAGGGTCTGCCCGAGGCGGCACCGTTCGACGGCATCGTCGTCGCGGCGGCGACGCCAGAGATTCCGCGTGTGCTTTTGCAGCAGCTTGCGCGGGGTGGCAGAATGATCGTGCCCGTGGGAACCGACGATCAAGCGCTGTGCCTCATCGAGCGGACTGCGACCGGGTTGACCGAGAAATGGCTGGACGCGGTGCGCTTCGTACCTTTGAGAGGCGGCAGGCAGTGAATCTGTCCGGCGCGCTTGCAGCGGCGCTCGCCGCCGCGCTCCTTGCCGCCGGGTGCGCGAGCCCGTACCGCGCG
>VBDM01000171.1 GCA_005881355.1 Betaproteobacteria bacterium | reverse complement strand
TATTTTGCGGCGAAGGCCGACGTCGAAGGCCAAAACGATGTCGCCGCGGTATTCCGCTCCACCGCCGAAGGCGAGACGGGCCATGCGCACGGCCATCTCGAATACCTGGAGCAATGCGGCGATCCGGCGACCGACCTTCCGTTCGGCGGCACGCGCTTGAACCTCAAGGCGGCCATCGCTGGCGAGACGCACGAATACACCGACATGTATCCCGGCATGGCGAAGGCCGCGCGCCAGGAAGGCTTCGCCGAGATCGCCGACTGGTTCGAGACGCTCGCCAAGGCGGAGCGCTCTCACGCCAACCGCTTCCAGAAGGCCCTCGACGCGCTCGCTGACTGAGCTTTAATCCGGCCCAGGGCGCCGGATTGGCTCCGCGAGTTCGGGAAGTCTCACGGGGCTTCTCAACTCGCGGCGTTCCTATTCACACGCATGATTCGGAAAGTCCGTAAATGACCGTCCGCGAAGGGAGCTTGGAAGCACCGACCCGCCATCCCGTTGCGTGGCGCCTGCCGGATTTCTACGACGAAGCAAAGCTCCTCGCCGAGCTTGAGCGCATATTCGGCATCTGTCACGGCTGCCGGCGCTGTGTCAACCTGTGCACGGCGTTTCCAACACTCTTCGATCTCGTGGACGCGAGCGCAACTCTCGAAGTCGACGGCGTGGAGAAGTCGCAGTTCTGGAAGGTCGTTGACCAATGCTACCTCTGCGACATGTGCTACATGACGAAATGCCCATACGTACCTCCGCATCCCTGGAACGTGGATTTCCCGCACGTCATGCTGCGTGCCAAAGCGGTCAAGTTCAGGAAAGGGGAGGTGAAACTGCGCGACCGGCTGCTTTCCTCCACCGACGCCATCGGCAGACTCGCCGCGATCCCTGTCGTGGCGCAAGTCGTGAACGCGGTCAACCGGAACGGCGCCGCGCGCGCGCTCTTGGAAAAGGCGATCGGCGTTCACTCCGAGCGCAAGCTGCCGCCCTATAGCCCCGGCACGTTTCGCGGGCAGGTCGCCGCGAGCCGAAGCCACGAAACACGCAACGGTGAGCGCACTCCCGGAAAAGTCGCGGTATTTTCGACCTGCTACGTGAATTACAACGAACCGGGCATCGGCCATGATTTGCTCGCGGTTCTCGATCACAACGAGATTCCTTATGTGATCGTGGAGAAGGAGGCTTGCTGCGGCATGCCCAAGCTCGAGCTGGGCGATCTCCAGGGCGTCGAGCGACTGAAGACGGTGAATGTTCCGCGGCTGGTCAAGCTCGCGAGCGAAGGCTATGGCATTCTTACCGCGGTGCCCTCATGCACCCTGATGTTCAAAAGCGAGCTGCCGCTGCTGTTTCCCGACGATGCCGAAGTCAAAGCGGTGAGCGAGGCGATGTTCGACCCGTTCGAGTATTTCGTCCTGCGCAAGCGTGACGGGCTGCTCAAGACCGACTTCAAGAATCCGCTCGGCAAAGTGTCCTACCACGTCCCGTGCCACTCGCGCGTCCAGAACATGGGGCAGAAGACCCGCGAAACGCTGCAATTCGTGCCGGGGACCACGCTGAACACGGTGGAGCGCTGCTCGGGCCACGATGGAACCTGGGGCGTCAAGTCCGAGTATTACGAGAACTCGATGAAAATCGGGCGGCCGGTGTTCAGGCAGATGGCCGGCAACGAGCCCGACTACATCAGCTCGGATTGCCCGATCGCGGCCCGCCACATAGAGCAGGGCATGGGCGAGACCCGAGCCAAAAAGGCGCATCCTCTGTCGCTGCTGCGTATTGCCTACGGAATTTGACCCGTTTCGGACGGACGATGGCAGCCATGCCCCGGATCGACCGCGCAAGCCTGATGACGCTTGAAGCCTACGCCCGCGAGCGTCCGCAATTCCGGGCGAGAGTCATGGCCCACAAGAAGAATCGCACCGTCCAGCTCGGCGAGCATCTCACGCTCATTTTCGAAGACGAGCTCACCATCCGCTACCAGGTGCAGGAGATGCTGCGCGTGGAGCGGATATTCGAGGAAGAAGGCATCCGGGAGGAGCTCGACGCGTACAACCCGCTTGTTCCGGACGGCCGCAATCTCAAGGCGACGATGATGCTCGAATACACCGATCCGGAGGAACGCCAAAAGCGGCTCGGAGAGCTGCTGGGCATTGAGGACAGGGCATGGGTCCGGGTAGAAGCGCATGAGCGAGTCTGGGCCGTCGCAGACGAGGATCTCGAACGGGAGAACGAGGGGAAAACCTCGTCGGTGCATTTCCTGCGCTTCGAGCTCACCGAATCCATGGCCCAGGCGCTCAAAAACGGCGCGGGACTCTCGATCGGTCTCGATCATCCCCGCTATACGGAGGCGCTGCAAGCGCAGCCGGCGGTGCGCGATGCTCTCGCGAAAGACCTGGCGTGAACAGAGCGCTCCGCCGTGAGCGGGGCGGCGCGGCGCCTGGGTCAAGACAACAGCACCAGGTTGTCGCGGTGGATCAATTCCGGCTCGTCGACGTAGCCTAGTATCGCCTCGATCTCGTTCGACGCGCGGCCGGCGATGCGACGTGACTCTTGCGCGCTGTAGTTGACAAGTCCACGCGCGATCTCCGCACCCTCCGGCGAAACGCAGGCGACCACCCCGCCGCGCTCGAATTCACCTTCCACCCTTTTGACCCCGATGGACAAGAGGCTCTTGCCTCCTGAGAGCAAGGCTTTGGCTGCCCCCGCATCCAGGCCGAGCCGTCCGGCGACCTGGAGGTGATCGGCAAGCCACTGTTTGCGCGCGGCGAGCGGCGTTGTTCGCGCCGTGAGCAGGGTGCCGAGGGCTTCTCCCTCAGCGAGCCTGACCAGGACATCGGGCTCGCGTCCCGATGCGATTACCGTTTGCGCTCCCGAGCGGGCAGCGCGCTTGGCGGCGAGCACTTTGGTGAGCATGCCGCCCTTGGCGATCGTGGAGCCCGTCCCTCCGGCCAGCTCTTCCAGCCGGGGCTCGCCGGCCTGCGCCTTTTGAATCAGTGTCGCCTCAGGATTGCGCCGCGGGTCGTCCGAATAGAGTCCTTGCTGGTCGGTCAGGATGACCAGGCAGTCGGCCTCGACCAGGTTGGTCACCAAAGCGCCGAGCGTATCGTTGTCGCCGAAGCGGATTTCGTCGGTAACGACGGTGTCGTTCTCGTTGATCACCGGGACGATTCCGAGCCTGAGCAGCGTCAGCAAAGTCGAGCGCGCGTTCAGATAACGCTCCCGGTCCGCGAGGTCCGCGTGGGTGAGGAGCACCTGCGCGGTATGCAGGCCGTGCTGCCGGAAGCACGACTCGTACACCTGCACGAGGCCCATCTGTCCTACCGCCGCGGCGGCCTGCAGCTCGTGCATGGCGTGAGGGCGTCGCGTCCAGCCCAGACGCTGCATGCCCTCGGCGATGGCTCCGCTCGAAACCAGGACGACCTCCTTGCCGGACCGGCGGAGCGTCGCGATCTGCCCTGCCCATCGCGCGATCGCGGAAGCATCAAGCCCCGCCCCTCGATTGGTGACCAGCGTGCTCCCGACCTTGACGACGAAACGCCTCGCCTCTTTCATGCCGTCTTTCCGGATTCCAGAAACTTCATCGCAGCGAAGCCGAGTTCGCGGCAACCTTCCCCGGTGAGCGCAGAGATGCAGAAGCTCGGGCCGTGCCAGCGCAGACTGCGCGCGATGCGCGCCGCGGCGGCCTTGCGCTCTCCAGCGGGGAGCATATCCATTTTGTTCAACACCAGCCAGCGCGGCTTGCGGTACAGCGCCGGGTCGAATTTCTTCAGCTCCGCGGCAACGGAACGCGCATCGCGCACTGGGTCGGCGCCTTCCTCAACAGGCGCGGCATCGACGATGTGCAGAAGCAACCGAGTGCGCGCAAGGTGCCGGAGAAA
>VBDM01000167.1 GCA_005881355.1 Betaproteobacteria bacterium | reverse complement strand
ACCGCGATCGGCTGGTTCTTCAGCATCTCGGGTTCGTAGTACTTCGAGTCGCGCGCGACGACGATGGCGAACTTCGACATGGAGGCGCCCAGGGCCACGATCTTTCGTCCGCGCAAGCCCTGCGTGTTGGCCTCGACGGCGCGCTTCATGATGCCCCATTCGCACATGCGGTACTGGTCGATGCCGCCTTCGTTGTAGACCGAGTCGAGCGGGCGGTCGAAGACGGAATCGAACTTGACGAAGTGCGAGGTCGTGACCTGCGCCATCCCCGGCGTGGTCACGAACTCGAGGTCCAGGCCCTCGTCCTTGAAGAAGCCCTTGTCGCGGGCGACCAGCACGGGCAGATCGTGGACCGCGTTCATGGTCGCGACCTGCGGTCTCTTCTTGACCCCGGGTTTCCTCGTCATTTCCTGAACAGCCATGGTGCTTCCTCCTGTGGTCCGCGGGGCGCCACGCCCCGGTTGCAGTGATTTGAGCCGCTTATCGTCCACTTCATCGGCTTGGCTGTCAACGGCCGAACGGGTCAGCAGCAGTCGCTCACGAACCCTTCGGGGACGGCAAGCGCGTCCTTCAGCCAAGCATAGGGAATATCGTCGATGACGACCTCCTCCACCGGCTTGAACAGCTTGAACTGATAGCGCTGTTCCGCCATCCAGAACACCACTACGGTCTCCAGCGGCGGGCAGCCCGGAAGGGGGCAGGCGATCTCCGAGACGGAAATTACCGCTTCTTTCGGAAGCTTGAAGCGCTCGCGCGTCCACTGCGTCACCCGTTCGATGACCTGGAGACGCTCCGGGCTTTTCTTGACGGAAGCAAACATCGATCTCAGCCTATCAGAATCTCTGCTCGGCGCGCGGTCCGGAAGGCGCCCGCGATGCGTGAGAAAATGCGCCGATGGCACATCCCGACCGTTTCCTGCTTGCCGGCGTCATGGGCTGGCCCGTCATGCACTCCCGCTCGCCGATGCTGCACAACTACTGGTTCAAAAAGCACGGACTGGCCGGGACCTACCTGCCGCTCGCGATCCGGCCCGAGGGCCTCGCGGGCGCCCTGCGCGCGCTGCACCCGCTGGGGTTCGCGGGCTGCAACATCACGATCCCGCACAAGCAGCAGGCGATGAAGATCGTCGACGAGGTGGACAAGCTCGCGAAGAGCATCGGCGCGCTCAGCTGCGTGGTCGTCAGGCCCGACGGGGCGCTCTCGGGCACCAACAACGATTGCTACGGCTTCATCCAGAGCATCAAGCAGGAGCAAGCGGGCTGGCGCGCAGATTCTGGACCGATCGTGGTGATCGGCGCGGGCGGCGGCTCGCGCGCCGTATGCAAGAGAGATCCGGCTCGTCAACCGCACGCTTGCCCGCGCCAAGGGCCTCGCGGAGGAGTTCGGCGGTCCGATCAAGGTCCTGCCCTGGGAACAACGCCACGACCTTCTGGAAAGCGCGGCGATGGTGGTCAACACGACGAGCTGCGGCATGGTCGGGCAGCCGGCGCTCGACATCAAGCTGGACAAGCTGCCAAAGAGCGCGCTCGCCGCCGACATCATCTACATCCCGCTCGAGACGTCGTTTCTCGTTGCGGCACGCAAGCGCGGCAACCGCACCGTCAACGGCCTCGGAATGCTCTTGAATCAGGGCCGTCCGGCCTGGAAGGCCTGGTTCGGTATCGAGCCCGAGGTGACGGCGGAATTGAGGGCGATGGTCGAGAGGACGATATAGGAGAAGCAGATGAACGACTTGCGGGTTAGCGGGATCCGCTAGCCCGCAGCCGGCGTGCCGCGCGATGCGATCGGGAGCCCTCGCTCGGGGTCAGCAGCCGCAACGGCTGGGGAGCACTTACCGCGTAGCCTTGCGCGTAGTCGATGCCAAGCTCCTTCACCTGCGCCAGCAACGCGTCGTTCTCGACCCATTCCGCGATCAACGTCGCGCGGATTGCGCGGCCGATGTGACACACGGCCTCAACCATCGCCCGCGCAACCGAGTCGGTGACGATGGCGCGCACGAAGCTTCCCTCGATCTTGACGAAGTCGACGGGGAGATTCTTGATATACACAAACGAGCTCAATCCCGAGCCGAAGTCATCGAGCGCAAACTTACAGCCCATCGCGCGCACCGACTTCATGAACGTCTGAGCCCGGCTTATGCTGGCAACGGCAGCGGTCTCGGTGATCTCGAAGCAGATGGAGCGCGATACCTCGGTCGGCAGTTGTCGGACTCGCTCGCGGATGAAGTCGAGGAAGTGGTCGTCGTTGAGCGAGGTGCCGGAGAGGTTGACGGCGATGATGTCGTTTCCGCGGATCGGCAGTTCTCCGCGCGCGATCGCGCCCAGTACGGTTTTCACCACCCAGCGGTCGATCGTCGGCATGAAATTGAAGCGTTCGGCCGCCGCGATAAGAGTACCGGTCGGCACCGGTTTACCGTCCTCGTCGGCCATGCGCAGCAGCATTTCGCGGTAAAGTGCCGGCCGCGCCGCGGTTTTCAAATATCGCGCGTCTTGCACTGCCAGGCTGATTCTGCCTTCCTCGTGCGCGCGGCTGATGCGCGAGATCCACTCCATTTCGCTGCGGCGCCGGGTGATCTCGGCATCCGTCGCCGAAAATACATGGATCCGATTGCGACCGGCGTCCTTGGCCGCGTAGCAGGCGAGATCGGCCTGGCTCATGACCGTTTCGACCGACTCGGTGGCGGGGCAGATCTCGCCCATGCCAATGCTGATGCCGACGGAGAAACCCTTGCCTAGCCAGGTGAACCTGAAATCTTGCGTCGCCGCGTGCAGCTTCTCCGCGATCTCGATGGCCTTGGCGGGTGGACAGCCCTCGAGCAGCACCCCGAACTCATCGCCTCCCAACCGCGCCAGCATGTCGTTCATGCGTACTTGCTCCCTCAACACGCTGCTGAGCTGACGCAGCATCTGGTCGCCGGCGGTATGTCCGCAGGTATCGTTGACCACCTTGAACTGATCCAGATCCATGAACAAGAGCGCATGCACGCCGCCTCCGGCGCGCGCATGATGGAGCAGCTCCTCGGCGTGCCGCTCGAATGCCGTGCGGCTTGCGAGCCCAGTGAGCGAATCGTGGTTCGCCTGCCAGCTCAGCTCCCGAGCCATGCGTCGCGAGCGGGTCACGTCCAGAGATACGAGGAATCCTAGGATCACCACGCCGGCACCGACCACGCCGATGATCACGGCGAGCGTGATCCGGTTCTGCGCCGCCGCGAACACCTCGACCTTATCGAGGGGAATGGTGACGTCGATGGCGCCGAGGAGCTGGTGCAGTCGCCACTGCTTTCCGGGCGGGACGCCTTGCTGGACGCGCCGCGCGCGGACTTCGGGGAGGGCCTCTTGCGCGTTATGGCAGGCGACGCAGGATCGGGCGGACGCCGGGTCGGCGCGCAGGTAGCGCAGGATCTTGGCGCCATTCACAGCGTCGATGCGCCACACCGGCTTCCAGTCGATGGGCGCGGCGGGTGTTTCCCGGTCCTGGACTTCGAGTTGCGGCCAGGCCCAGCGCAGGAACTCGTCTGTCAGGTACTGACTGGGCTCCAGATTCCATTTGCTCACCGGTTTATAGCTGAACAGCCCGTTGTTCTCCGAGCTCACCTGCTGCCCGAACATTTTCAGAAATTGAGCGGGAAGAGGCACGTAGCCCGCACGGTTCTCGAACTCGGCATGCGAGCCGAACCCGTCGCGACGCAGCTTCTCCACGATCTGCGCCGCGTACACCGACCGCGCGCTCGCCGCGGCGCGTGCGACCACCTCCGCGACCTCGAGCGCCTGGTGCTCGATCACGCGTTGCTGGCCGAGGTACACCATGCGCCAAGTCACCACGCCGACGGCGACCAGACACAACAGGGCAATGAAGAGGACGCGCAGTCGCACGCCAATGGCCTCTGCGTGCCTTGAACGCGTGGAAGCCGTGCCCTCGACGGGCGGCTTGCGCTCGAAAGAACCGGTAAACATGCGCCCATCCTATGAAAACGGCGCACAGAAACACGCACGATTTGTGCCGGTTGTCGGCCCTATTTACTTTTAAAAACAGGGTTTTCGTGAAAAAGACAACAAATCCGAGCGGAAAACAGGAGATCCCCCTGCCATCATCGCGCCTCGCCGAAACGGGGGCACGGAGAGAGTCCCCGGTCAGCGTTTCCTACGATCGGTGGGGACCGTATCGAACGCCTACCTTCATTTGCTCAGAAACAGAGCGTTCCAGATCTTTTCCCACTTCTCGTTTTCGTCCAGCTCGACGGCGGGCTCCATCATGGTGGAGTCGAAGCTGTTCAGGTCGGTCTTCACCTTCAAGCTCGCGGGCGGACGGCCGAGCGAGTTGAAGAGTTCCTGCCCTTCCGGTGACAAGACGAAGTCGGCAAAGAGCAGCGCCGCGTGCGGATGGGGCGCGTTCTTCGCGAGCGCTATGCCGATCGGCTGGCCGATGACCGGCTCGACCGGCATCCAATCGATGGGCGCGCCCGCGCGCTTGTAGGGCACGACGCCGCTGCTATAGATCGTGAGCCCGACCGGTACTTCGCCCGCCGCCACGAGCTGGGTGAGCAGCGTGTGGCCCGTGCGCACGTCGGGCTTCATCACGGCGAGCCTCTCGAAAAATCTCATGCCGCGATCCTCGCCCCAGAACTTGACGATTCCCGCGAGCCAGGCGATATCGCTCGCTTCGATGCCGAGCTTGCCCCTCCACTTCGGATCGAGGAAACCCTCATAAGTCCCGGGCAGGTCCTCCCTGCGCACGAGCTTCGTGTTGTAGGCCACCCCGAGATACGACAGGCGGTCGGGAAACCACGCGCGGTGACGCGGGATCGCGGCCGGAATCAGGTCGGCAAGATGCGGACTGTGGAATTCCGCGAAGATCTTCTCGCGGGTCATTCTTTCGAGGTCCGTGCCGATCGTCTCGACGGCGTCGACGCTGAAGCGCCCCGCCCGCGCTTCGCTGATCGCGCGCTGCGTGAGCTTTTCGCTGCTCGAGCGCCACAGCTCGACCTTGATGCCGTGCTTCTTCTCGAACGCCTGGGTCAGCGGAACCGACTCGCTCGGGGCGAGCGAGGTGTAGAGGACAATGACGCCCTCCCCCCGGGCGTTTTCCAGAATGCGCTGCTCGCGGTCCGCGCCGCGATACAAGTACAGCTTCTCGTTTCCCGTCTTTGCGGCCTGGGCATGCGCAAGCGATACGGCGCACAGGGCAAGAAACGCCGTCCCTGAGTACTTCACCGCACTCCAGAAAAACTCGCAGTCCATCTGTCTCGGCTCCCGAAAAGGGGGTGCTGCGCTAGGTCGTAGATAGAACTGCCTGGACCACCCGCCAAGGAATCCTGTACGTGCTGAATTAACGACAGAAGTGTCGCATAAATGACAATTGAATACAGCCAGCGATGGGCCCGTTGGAACCAGAGGAGGCGCGCTAGCCCGTTAAGGCCGGTACGTTATCGTTGCTACATGATCGTTCTGAAAAGGCGGTAGCAGCGACCGTGAAAACAACCCCACAGCAAGCAGCATTATCGTTCCCGGTACCGGCCCATATCTTGCGTAAGGTAGCGGCGGCCATGAAAACAACCCCACAGCAGCATTGGGGGTACGGCCTGCCTGATCAGCCGCTCGCGCCGCGCCCGCGTCCCGAGCCGGCGGTCAAGTCCGCCAAAGCCCCTTGGCTGCGTAAC
>VBDM01000170.1 GCA_005881355.1 Betaproteobacteria bacterium | reverse complement strand
CTTCAATCCGTCGCGCACGTCCGGAAGCGCCCGCCCCACGATCACGCTCATCGCGTAATCGAGGTAGGAGCGGCGCATCTCCTCCTCGAGGCTGACGGGAAGCGTTTCTTTTGCGAACTGGTCCATGAGGGCTTTGGAATTCCGGACTGCGGGAAGGCCCGGAAAAAGGGAAAATTTTAGCAGCTAAGGCGCGCGCTAACCACCCTTTTCGCGGCGCGCGCGCGAATGGATTTTCCATTCTCGCGCCCGGTGTTGCGCGCGGAAATGTGGTGTATGATTTCCCGACGACAACAACAAACAAGGAGGGGCGCGTTTGAACAAGCTCGCGGTTGTGCTCGGAAGCGCTGCGATCGTGCTCCTCGCATCCTGCGCCGCCACACCTGAGCCGGTCGCGCCGCCGCCGGTGCAGGCGCCGCGTCAGGCCGCGCCCGCTCCGGCCCCCGCCGCCGCGCCGAGGCGCTGCGACGCGGCGGTGACCTTCCAGAACGAAGAGACTTTCCCGTTCGCCAAGGACGAGCTCACCTCCGCCGCGAAGGGGCGGCTCGACCGCGACGTTCTCGGCAGGCTCGCCGCCTGCGCGAGCGTCGAAGCCGTTGTGATCGAGGGACACGCCGACCGCCTCGGCAGCCAGCCGTACAACCAGAAGCTCTCGGAGCGGCGCGCGGAGAGCGTGAAGGCTTATCTGGTCGGCAAAGGCGTCGAGGCAAACAAGACCGAAACGATAGGCATGGGCAAGACCGTGCCGGCGAAATTCTGCCCCGACATCAAGGACCGCAAGGAGCTGATCGCCTGCCTCGCCCCCAACCGGCGCGCCGTGATTTCGATCAAGGGCCCGGCCAGATAGACGACCGGCCGCGGTACAAGCTCTCGCGGCCTGCTTAAAGCCCCGACCGGCGCTCGCGCGCCGGTTTCCCCGCCGGATATGAAACCAAATGCAGACCGTTGAAGGAGCGCAGGTGCAGCCGGTCGAGCTCCTCGTCAGCGCGCGCTGGGTGATTCCGGTCGAACCTCCGGAAACCGTGCTCGCGGATCACAGCGTCGCCGTGGCCGGCGGCCGCATCCTCGCCGTGCTGCCGACCGCCGAAGCCGAGCGGCGCTACCGGCCCGCCGAGCGCGTGCGCCTCGACCGCCACGCTCTGATCCCGGGCCTGGTCAACCTGCATACGCACGCGTCGATGACGCTGATGCGCGGCCTCGCCGACGATCTTCCCCTGATGACGTGGCTGAAGGACTACATCTGGCCCGTCGAGGCGAAGCACGTATCCCCCGAATTCGTATACGACGGCACGCTGCTCGCCTGCGCCGAGATGCTGCGCGGCGGAGTGACCTGCTTCAACGAGATGTATTTTTTCCCCGAGGCGGCGGCGCGCGCGGCGCTCGCGGCCGGAATCCGCGCGGCGCTCGGCATCATCGCGTTCGAGTTCCCGACTCCGTACGCGTCGGACGCGGACGATTACATCGCCAAGGGGCTCGCGGCGCGAGACTCGCTCAAGCAAGAGCCGCTCCTGTCCTTCTGCATGGCCCCCCACGCGCCCTACACGGTGAGCGACCGGACTTTCGCGAGAGTCGTCACCATCGCCGAGGAGCTCGACCTTCCCATCCACGTCCACCTGCACGAGACCCGCCACGAGATCGACGAAAGCCTCGCCCAATTCAAGGCGCGGCCGCTCGAGCGCCTGCGCGCGCTCGGGCTGCTGGGGCCGCGGCTGATTGCCGTGCACGCCGTGCACGTGACCGAGCAGGAGATCGCGACGCTCGCGCGCTTCGGGGCTTCGGTCGCGCACTGCCCCTCGTCGAACCTGAAGCTCGCGAGCGGTTTCGCCCCGGTCGCGGCGATGCTGAAGCAGCGCATCAACGTCGGACTGGGCACCGACGGCGCCGCCAGCAACAACCGCCTGGACGTGCTCCAGGAGATGCGCACCGCGGCGCTTCTCGCCAAGGCCGTGGGCAACGACGCCGAGGCGATGCCGGCGCATCAGGCCCTGGCCGCGGCCACGCTGCACGGCGCGCGCGCGCTCGGCCTCGACGCGTCGATCGGGTCGCTCGCGCCGGGCAAATTCGCCGACTTGTGCGCGGTCGCCTTCGACCGGCCGGAGCTCCTCCCTTGCTACGATGTGGCGTCGCACCTGGTGTATTCGGCGGGGCGCGAGCACGTGTCGCACGTGTGGATAGGCGGAGAGCCGAGAGTGAACGAGGGCCGGCTTCTGCGCTTCGAGAACCTCGACTTGAACAAGCGGATTCTTTTATGGCACAATAAGTTAGCCGCGGAATCCTAAGACCGCTACGGAACTCCACCGATCCCGGACGACAACCAAGAAGGGGAAATCATGACCAACAAACTGAGCACCGCGCTATCGGCGATCGCCCTGCTCGCATTCGCAGGCTGTGCGTCGACGCCGGAACCCACTCCGGAACCGCCCAAGCCGGCGCCCGCGCCGCGTCCCGCGCCGACCGTGTCCAAGGTGGGAAAGGTAACCGTCGCCTCCACCGTCAATTTCGATTTCGACCGGTACGCGATCCGGCCGGATGCGAGAAGCAAGCTCGATGACCTGGTCGGGAAGCAGCTCCGCGCCGTCACCCTCGAGGTGATCATCGCCGTCGGGCACGCCGACCGCATCGGCAGCGACGCCTACAACATGAAGCTCTCGGTGCGCCGCGCCGACTCGGTGAAAGCCTACCTGGTGAGCAAAGGCATCGGCGCGAGCCGGATCTACACCGAAGGCAAGGGCAAGCGCCAGCCGGTCAAGGAGTGCAAGGGATCGGGCAAGACCAAGGAGCTGATCGCCTGCCTCGAACCGAACCGCCGCGTCGAATCCGAGGCGGTCGGATCCGCCCAGCAGTAAAGCAGCGTATCTCACAAAGCCCTGCCCCGGCGGGGCTTTTTTATTTTTGTCTCCAGCGCTAAGCTGGGCCGGACATGAACGCCGATCCCCGGGAACTGGAAAAATTCAGCGCGCTCGCGCACCGCTGGTGGGATCCGGGCAGCGAGTTCAGGCCGCTGCACCAGATCAATCCGCTGCGCCTGGACTGGATCGACGGGCTCGCCCCGCTCGCCGGGAAATCGGCGCTCGACATCGGGTGCGGCGGCGGCATCCTCGCCGAAGCGATGGCGAAGCGCGGCGCGCGCGTGAAGGGCATCGATCTCTCGGACAAGGCGCTCAAGGTGGCGCAGCTTCATTGCCTGGAGAGCCGGGTCGCGGTGGACTACGAGGCGGTGTCCGCGGAGGATCTCGCCGCGCGCTCGCCCGCCGCCTACGACGTCGTGACTTGCATGGAGCTGCTCGAGCACGTGCCCGATCCGGCGAGCACCGTGCGCGCCTGCGCGCTGCTCGCGCGTCCCGGCGGCCAGGTGTTCTTCTCCACCATCAACAGGAACCTCAAATCGTATCTCTTCGCCGTGATCGGCGCCGAGTACGTGCTCAAGCTCCTGCCGCGCGGCACGCACGATTACGCGAGATTCGTCAGGCCCTCGGAGCTCGCACGCCATTGCCGCGATTCGGGGCTCGCGGTGCGCGGCATCGTCGGCATGACCTACAACCCGTTCAGCCGCAGCTATGCGCTCGGCTCCGACACCGACGTCAATTACCTCGTTCACTGCGCGCGCGAGGCCTGATTGGCGAAAGCGCGGGCGGTTCTGTTCGACCTCGACGGCACATTCGCCGACACGGCTCCGGATCTCGGCCGGGCGCTGAACCGGCTGCGCGCCGAACAGAGGCTGGAGCCGCTGCCCATCGCGATCATGCGCGCGCACGCCTCGAGCGGCGCGCGCGGCTTGCTGAAAGCCGGCTTCGGCCTGACTCCGGAGAGCGAGGGCTATAACGCCCTGCGCGATCGTTTTCTCGACTTGTACGCGGAGAACCTGTGCGTCGAGACGCGGCTCTTCGAAGGTATCCCCGAGCTTCTGTCGATGATCGAGGCGCGCGACCTGCCCTGGGGCATCGTCACCAACAAGGCAAAGCGTTTCACCGAGCCGCTGCTGCGCGCGCTCGCCATCGGCCATCGCGCCGCGTGCATCGTGAGCGGCGACTCGACCCCGCACATCAAGCCCCATCCCGCCCCGCTGCTGCGGGCCGCTATGCTCCTCGGGCTCGCGCCGGGGGACTGCCTCTACGTCGGCGACGATCTGCGCGACGTGCAGGCGGCGCGCGCGGCGGGGATGCGCTTTGCGGCGGCGGGATGGGGTTATCACGGAGAGGGAGGCGATCCCGGCGCCTGGGGCGCGGATGCCGTGCTCTCTCGCCCCCACGACATCCTCGACCTATTTTCTTGAAGGAGAAGACTTCATGCCCGCACCCTGATTTGAGCAGCGGCGAGCTTCTACAGGTGTGGCAACGACGTTCGACTCGCGGAGGATATGTTCAATGTGCGGAATTGCGGGCATCAGCGGCAGGGGGAACGGCGGCGTCGCCGATGCCATGATCAACGCGCTTCACCATCGCGGCCCCGACAGCAAAGGCACTGCGTGTTTACGCGATATCGCGGTCGCGGCGAGCCGGCTGGCCATAGTGGACCTGGCCGGGGGAGCGCAGCCGATCTACAACGAGACCGGGGAACTTTGCATCGTATTCAACGGCGAAATTTACAACCATCGCGCGCTGAGATCGATCCTGGAGCAAAAGGGGCATCGCTTTTCTACGCACTCCGACACCGAGGTAGTGCTGCATCTGTACGAGGAGTACGACGCGAAGTGCGTGCAACAGCTCCGCGGGATGTTTGCGTTTGCGATCACGGACGGCGAGCGCCTCTTTCTCGCGCGTGATCGCCTCGGCATCAAGCCCCTCTACTACGCCCTGTTGTCGGACGGCAAGACGTTTCTTTTTGCATCGGAAATCAAGGCCATCCTGGCATTCCCTGAATTCAGTCCTCGAGTGGACATGCAGGCGCTCGCGGACTCGGCCGTTCTCGGTCACCCAATCGGCACGAGCACGTTCATCGCCGGAGTAAGAACGTTGGCGCCCGGTCATACGATGTCTGTTACCTGTAACGGACATCCGAGCGTCGGCGAGCCAGTACGCTACTATCCCGTCGGCATCGAGCGCCGCGGCACTCTAGACATGCTCGAGGCCGAACGCGCGCTGGAAGATGCACTCGACGAGGCCGTTCGAATGCATCTCGATGCAGACGTCGATGTCGGGGTGCTGCTGTCGGGCGGCATCGATTCCACGCTCATGGCGCTGCTGGCGCGCACGCACCATGGGGCGTCGATCAAGACATTCACCGTGGCGGATCACGCCCGGCATCCCGACGTCGTTCAGGCGCAATTCGTCGCGACCAAGATCGAGTCGGTTCACCGGTCGATCGTGCCCTCCTTCGACGAGTACCTCGCGGCAGTCCCGGCGCACATCGCCGCCGAGGAAAGCCCCGCCGAATTGACGGCATTGCCGATGTTTCTGCTCTCGCGAAGGATCGCCGGCGCGCTCAAGGTGTGTCTGAACGGCGAGGGAGCCGACGAATTGTTCGGAGGCTACAGAGAATACCTGGACCGCCCGCACAAGATGTCGACTTTGAAAAGACGAGTCGAAGTCGCGCTAAGAGCCGGGATACGCCCGAGTCCGCAGGTGGAGCTCGTGATGGAAAACTTGCGGAGCCCGCCGTCCTACGAGGCGTACTTGGACGCAATTTTCGATTTCAACCTGGCGGATCGATTGGAGCGCTACCATCTCAACGGAGTGGATAAGCTGGCGATGGCCGCGGGCGTCGAGATGCGTGTTCCATACCTCGATGACAACCTTGTCTCCCTCGTCCGAGGATTCCCCGCGCGCGTCCTAGTCGATCCAGACCTGGGGATCGGCAAGTACTTGTTGAAGCGACTTTGCATTCGGAAATTCGGGCCGGAATACCTGCCGATCGTGCTGAGACGCAAGCTAGGACTACCGTCTGCCGGCGCGAGACATATGGAGAAGCTGGACAAGCTCTGCAACGAGATGCTGCCGAGCGACTACTTGTCGAAGCATGAATTCGGCAGGTACTTCGAAAGCAAGCTGAGGCTTCTTGTGTTCGAGATGTTCGTCGACATATTCACCAAGCACCGCGGAAACCCGGCACCGGTCGGAACCGTCGAAGATTTCATCGGCGCGCGCGCCGGAGCGAAGATCTAGCGGGATTACGCGAGGAATCCCCGTTCGCGCAGAGCCAGGATGATCGGGTCCTGCGACGGAACGGCTTCCGGATATGCGGACATCAGTTGTTGTCCGGCCGACGCGATATCTCGCAGGCGTGCGCGATCCGACAGCGCAAAATCGATCGCATTTGACAGCGCCTCGACATTCTTGGGGTCGCCCGCATCGATGAAGTTTTTCCGATCGGACAGTTTCGTGCGAAAACTCTGTTTCCCGGCAATTTCGCCGGAGCAAATCAGTGCGGCGCCGATCGAGAGAACCTCCCGCGGGACGGTGGGCATGTGGATGGCGACCGGGAAATCTCGTTCCAGAAATGCGATTGCGTCGCATGTCGCAATGAATGCGGGAACTCGCCACGGCGCTATGAAGGGAAACAGCCACGATCGCGCGCTGAGCGTCTCGGAGGCGAGGAGCGCGTCCACAAACGCAGTGATCTGCCTGGGTTGGCCGCCCCCGCACATGACGAAATTGAAACGCTTGCCCTTGTCCGCAAGCAGTTTCAGC
>VBDM01000152.1 GCA_005881355.1 Betaproteobacteria bacterium | reverse complement strand
GAGGACTGGGGCATTCACAGCGTCGGCATCCGGCCGGGCGTCGTCTACGGCGTCGGCCGCGACCAGGGCCTGACCTCGAAGACGACCTTCGCCGTTCTCGCGGCGGCCGAGGGCAAGCCCTACGAGGTGCCGTTCTCGGGCGGCGTGTCCTGGCTCTACGCGGGCGAAGCCGCGAGCGCATTCATCCACGCCGTCTCGCGCGGGCGCGCGGGCGCCCCGGTGTTCGACATGAACGGCGTTTATGCGCCCGTCGAGGAGGGGCTTCGCATTCTCAGGCAGCTCGCGCCCTCGGCGGCAATCAGCTCCTCGGGGCAGCCCCTCGCATTTCCGATGCACCTGCCCGACGAGCCGCTGCGCGCCTATCTCGGCGATTACGGCAGCGTGCCGCTCGAAGAAGGCATCCGCGAGACCTACGAGGCGTTCCGCTCGCTCATCCGGCGCGGAATGCTCACGCCGCCGGCGACGGCATGACGAACCTGAAATCCCTTCGTTCGAAAAATTCAATCGAAAGGAGAAATCCCATGCGACCGATCGCACGCAGCATCCTCGCAAGCCTCGCCGCCATTCTGGCGGTCGCCGCCCACGCCAAGGAGTTCCGCTCGGCCGACGTGCACCCGCTCGACTATCCGACGGTGCTCGCGGTCGGCTACATGGGCAAGCTCATCTCCGAGCGCACCGGCGGCCGGCACGGCGTCAAGGTGTTCGGCAACAGCGCGCTCGGCGGCGAAAAGGACACCATCGAACAGGTCAGAATCGGCGCGCTCGACATGATCCGCATCAACGTCGCGCCGATGAACAACGTCGTGCCCGAGACCATGGTGCCGACGATGCCCTTCGTGTTCCGCTCGACCGCGCACATGCGCAAGGTGCTCGACGGCCCGATCGGCGACGAGATTCTCAGGGCCTGCGAGAAGCAGGGCCTGGTGGGCCTCGCATTCTACGACAGCGGCTCGCGCTCCTTCTACACGGTGAAGAGGCCGATCAGGGGCCTCGCCGACATGAAGGGCATGAAGATCCGCGTGCAGCAATCCGACCTGTGGGTGGCGATGATGCAGGCGCTGGGCGCGAACGCCACGCCCATGCCTTACGGCGAGGTGTATACGGCGCTCAAGACGGGCCTTGTGGACGGCGCCGAGAACAACTGGCCCTCCTACGAATCCTCGCGCCACTTCGAGGTCGCGAAGTTCTACGCGATCACCGAGCATTCGCTCGCGCCGGAGATCCTGCTGTTCTCCAAGAAAATCTGGGATACGCTCTCCGCGGAAGACCAGGAGATCGTCCGCCGGGCGGCGAAGGAGTCGGTGCCTTACATGCGCAAGCTCTGGGACGAGCGCGAGGAGAAGTCGCGCAAGATCGTCGAAGGCGGCGGCTCGCGGATCGTCACCGTGGAGAAGAAACCGTTCCAGGACGCGATGAAGCCCGTATACGACAAGTTCATCACCGATCCGGGCCTGAAGGACATGATCCGGCGCATCCAGGCGGTCAAATAGCTTGATCGCGCGGCGCCCGGCGGCGCCGCGCCGCCCCATGCTCGCCCGCTTCACCGCGCCGCTCGCCCGCGGGTGCATGTATTTCGCGGTGGCGGGACTGGTCGGCATCGTCGGTGTCGTGGCGATCCAGGTCTTCGGCCGCTACGTGCTGAACGACACCCCGGTGTGGGCCGAGAGCGCGGCGCTCGTCCTCGTCCTCTACGTGACGCTGCTCGGCGCCGCGGTCGGCGTGCGCGACGCCGGGCACATCGGCATGGAGTCGCTGCTGGTGCTGGTGCCCGAGCGCATCCGCAACCGGCTCGAGCTCCTGATCCACGCGCTGGTCGCGGCCTTCGGCGCGATCATGGCCTGGAACGGCGCGATCCTCGCGGCTTCCGTCGCCCCCTACAAGATCCCGACGCTCGGCATCTCCGAGGCCTTCAACCAGGCGCCGCTCGTCGTCTCGGGCGTCCTGATCGTCCTCTTCTCGATCGAGCACTTCATCGCGCTGCTGCGCGGCGAGGAAGTGGTGCCCGCGTGGCACTGACGATCCTCACGGCGAGCTTCGTCGCGTTCCTCCTGCTCGGCGTGCCGGTCGCCTTTGCGATCGGGCTCTCCGCGGTCTGCACCATCCTCTGGGAAGGGCTGCCGCTCGCGGTCGTGTTCCAGCGCATGACCTCGGGGATGAACATCTTTTCGTTCCTCGCGATTCCTTTTTTCATTTTCGCGGGAGAGCTGATGCTCTACGGCGGCATCGCCGACCGCATCGTGCAGTTCGCCAAGAACCTCGTCGGCCATATACGCGGGGGCCTCGGCATGTCGAACGTCGTCGCCTGCACGCTCTTCGGCGGCGTGTCCGGGTCGGCGGTGGCCGACGTCTCGGCGATGGGCGCGGTGATGATCCCGATGATGAAGAAGGAGGGCTACCACGCGGACTACGCGGTGAACGTCACCACGCACGCGGCGCTGGTCGGCGTGCTGATGCCCACGAGCCACAACATGATCATCTATTCGCTCGCCGCGGGCGGCAAGGTGTCGATCGCGGCGCTGATCCTCGCGGGCTTGCTGCCCGCGGTGATCCTCACCGCTTCCAATCTGGCCGCGGCGTATCTCGTCGCGATCAGGCGGGGCTATCCGGCGGGCGTTTTCCCCGGCTGGGAGGCGGTCGGGCGCTCGCTCGCCGCTGCGCTTCCCGGCCTCGCGGTGGTGGCGATCATCATCGTGGGGATTCTCTCGGGCGTGTTCACCGCCACGGAATCGGCGGCGGTCGCGGTCCTTTATGCGCTCGCTCTGACCATCGTCCTCTACCGCAGCATGAGCTGGGAGAGTTTCCTGAAGGCCGCGGCGAAGGCGGTGAAGACCACGGGCGTCGTGCTGCTCCTCATCGGCGTCTCCAACACCTTCGGCTATCTCATCAGCCTGTACGAGGTCGCCGAGGTTACCGGCAACGCGCTCGCCGGCATCTCGACCAGCCCCTGGGTGATCTTCCTGCTCGTCAACCTGATCCTCTTCCTGCTCGGCACCTTTCTCGACATGGCGCCGACCATCCTCATCTGCACGCCGATTTTCCTGCCGATCTGCGCGCAATATGGAATGAGCCCGGTGCAGTTCGGCATGGTGATGCTGATCAACTGCGCGCTGGGCCTGAACACGCCTCCGGTGGGCACCACGCAGTTCGTCGGCTGCGCCATCGGCGGAGTCTCGGTCGGATACGTGATGCGCACCATCTGGCCTTTCTACGGCGCGCTCATCGCCACGCTGATGCTGGTAACCTATGTGCCTGCGTTCTCGCTGGCCTTGCCCGAGCTGTTTCTCAAGTAGAGGCTATGGAAGGGGGAAAAATGAAGATCATCCTGCATTCGCTCGCGGCGCTGGCCGCGGGCGGCTTTTGTTTCGCCGCCATCGCGGCCGGGCCGCCGAAGATCGATATGGAAGAATTCATGGTGCCGGCAACGGACCCCGGCATCCGGCTCTATGTGCGCAACAAGCACGCCCAGGGCGCGAAGAAATTCTCCGGCGACAGGATCCTGCTCTTCGTTCACGGCGCGACCTACCCGGCCGAGACCTCGTTCGACCTGCGCCTGAACGGGCAGTCGTGGATGGATTACATCGCCCGTCGCGGCTACGACGTGTACCTCGTCGACGTGCGCGGCTATGGAAGATCGACGCGTCCCCCGGAGATGGAGCAGCCGCCCGAGCAAAACGCGCCGATCGTGCGCACGGAGACTGCGGTCAAGGACGTCGGCGCCGCAGTCGATTTCATCCGCGGGCGCCGCGGCGTCGCGAAAATCAACCTCATGGGCTGGTCCTGGGGCACGAGCATCATGGGCTGGTATACCGCGCAGAACAACGTCAAGGTCGCGAAGCTCGTCCTCTACGCTCCGTCGTGGGTACGCTCCAGCGCCTCGCTCACCGACGCGGGCGGGGCGCTCGGCGCCTACCGCCAGGTGTCGATGGCGGCGGCGAAGGACCGCTGGCTGAAGGGCGTGGCGGAGGACAAGAAATCCGATCTCATCCCGGCCGGCTGGTTCGAGGCCTGGGCCGAGGCGACGCTCGCGAGCGATCCGGCAGCGGCGAAGAAGAACCCGCCGATGCTGCGCGCGCCGAACGGCGTGCAGCAGGACGGCCGCGAGTACTGGAGCGCGGGCAAGCCGCTCTACGATCCGGCGGAGATCCGCGTTCCGACCTTCCTCGCGCATGCCGAATGGGACCAGGACCTGCCGAGCTACATGCTCTACGCCTACTTCGCGAAGCTCACCAACGTACCTTACAAGCGCTACGTCGAGATCGGCGAGGGGACGCACACTGTGATCATGGAGAAGAACCGCATGCAGCTGTTCCAGGCGGTTCAGCAGTTCCTCGACGAGGATTTCAAGCCCAACCGTTAGCGCGCGGGCTCCGCCATGAAACAGCCCGAACCCGCGCTCATCGTGGGCGCGGGCAGCGGCCTCTCCGCGTCGCTC
>VBDM01000151.1 GCA_005881355.1 Betaproteobacteria bacterium | reverse complement strand
GCTGCTTCGCGTCGGCGGCGCGCATTGGGACACGGAAATGGGCGCGCTCACCCACATGCTCACGGAGAAGAGCGGCGGGACCGCGCCCGCCATCCTCTTCGACGAGGTTCCCGGCTATCCGAAGAGCTTTCGCACGCTGTATGGGCACTTCTCGTCGATCCGGCGCGTCGCCTTGACCCTGGGATTGCCTCTGGAGTACGAGCGCAAGGTCGAACGTCAAGGACGGGCCGATCCTGCAGAACGTGATCGAGGGCGACGCCTGCGACGTGCTCAAGTTTCCCGTACCGCGCCACCACGAAGCGGACCAGGCGCGCTTCATCGGCACCGCCGACTGCGTGATCACCCAGGATCCCGACGCCGGATGGTTCAATCTGGGCGCGTACCGCTCCCAGGTCTACGACGGCAAGACCATCGGCTGCCAGATCACCGAGGGCAAGCACGGCCGCATCCATCGCGACAAGTACTTCGAGCGCGGCCAGTCCATGAAGGTGGTGATTCTCTGCGGCCAGGATCCGCTGCTCTTCATGCTCGCGGGCATCCCGATGCCTGAGATCAGCGAGCTGGACATCGCAGGCGGCATTCGGGGCGAGCCTTTCGACGTGATTCGCGGGCCTTACACCGGCTTTCCCATCCCGGCCGACTGCGAGATAGCGATCGAGGGCGAAACGGTTCCCGGGCAGGTGAGGCCGGAAGGGCCGTTCGGCGAGTGGATGGGCTACTACTCGGACGACACGCAGCCGCGGCCTTATGTGAACGTCAAGACCATCCTGCATCGCAACGATCCAATCCTGTGCTGCGCGCCGCAGCACAAACCCGTGGACGAGACCGGCCTTCTCAAGGGAATCGGCGGAGCGGCGGAGATCTGGCGCGCGCTGGAGGCCTGCGGGATTCCCGAGGTGCTGGGCGTGTGGAACCACGAGGCCGCTCCCGCGACGCGCTTCACCGTGATCCAGATCCGGCAGCGCTACCCGGGCCACGCCCGCAACGCGTTGCACGTGGCGTCCAACTGCCTGGGCGGGGCCTATGCAGGGAAGTGGACGGTGGTGGTGGACGAGGATATCGACGCGGGCGACCTCGACCAGGTCCTCTGGGCGATGAGCACGCGCTTCGATCCCGTCACCGACATCGACATCATTCACAAGGCCTGGGCCTCGAAGCGGGATCCGCTGTATCTGCCCGGCAACTTCAACCACCGCATCCTGATCGACGCCTGCATTCCGTACGACAAGAAGCTGGCGGGCACTTTCCCGAAGGTCGTCGACGTGAGCGCGGAGCTGCGGGCGAAGCTCAAGACCAAGTTCAATCACGTTTTCCCGGCGACGTGACGATAAGACTGAAAGTCTGCGCGTGGATCGCGGCGACGATGGTCATGCTGCCGCTTCCCGCCGCGCACGCGCAGCCGTTTCCCGTCAAACCGGTGCGCTTCATCATCCCGTTCCCGCCCGGCGGCCCCACCGATATTCTCGGACGCCTGACCGCCGAGCGGCTCGCCCGCATCTGGAGCGTGCAGGTCATCGCGGACAATCGTCCCGGCGGCGGGGGCAACATCGGCACGGAGCAGTGCGCAAGATCGCCCGCCGACGGCTACACGATCTGCATGATCTCGATCGCGCAAAGCATTTCGCCGTCGATCTACCCGAAGCTCGCCTTCGATCCGGTCCGGGATTTCTCCCACGTGACCTTGCTCGCAACCTTGCCGAGCCTTCTGGTCGTGCATCCGTCCCTGCCGGCGAAGAACGTGAGGGAGCTGATCGCGTACGCGAAAACCAGGCCGGGCGCGCTGAACTACGCATCCGGGGGCAGCGGCACCAGCTCGCACCTGCTGATGGAGATGTTCAATCTGCAGGGCGGCATAAGGATGGTGCACGTCGCGTACAAGGGCACGGGACCCGCGCTGGTCGACCAGGTCTCCGGCTTGATCGAAGTCGCGTTCAGCACCGCCATCGCGGTTCTGCCCTACGTGCAGTCGGGGCGGTTACGGGCGCTCGCCGTCTCGACCAAGGAACGCCTGCCGACCTTGCCCGATGTCCCGACGATCGACGAGTCGGGACTCGCCGGCTTCGACGGCGGCTCGTGGCAGGGCGTGGTCATGCCCGCGGGTGCGCCGCGCGAGATCGTCAATACGGTCCATGGCGATCTGGTGAAGATGTTGCGCTCGTCCGACATGAAGGAAAGAATCCTCGCGATGGGCGGCATCGCCCTGGGCAATGCTCCCGATGAATTCTCGGCGTTCATGAAGGCCGAGAGCGAGAAATGGGCGAAGGTGGCGAAAGCGGCGAACGTGAAAATGGAATGAGCTGGAGGTGAAATGCAATCGACAGATCTATTGCGTCGGGCGGCAGCGATAACACTTGCGGGAATCTGCGCCGTCCATGCGATGGCGTCGAGCGCCCAGGCTCCAGCATCGGCCAACTATCCGTCCCGGCCGCTGCGTCTCATCGTGCCGTTCGCGCCCGGCGGCGGCAACGACATCCTCGCCCGCATCCTGGCGACGCAGCTCGGCGCCGCGTTCGGGCAGCAGGTGATCGTCGACAACCGTCCCGGCGCCGCCGGTATTACCGCCACCGAGATCGTGGCGAAGGCGGCGCCCGATGGCTACACGCTGCTGCTGGGCTTCATGGGGCCGCTCGCGATCTCGCCCGCCTTCACACGGTTGCCGTACGACCCCGTCAGGGATTTCGTCTCTCTCGATTTTCTCGCCACGTCCTACCACATCCTCGTGGTCAACCCTGCCCTGCCGGCGCGCTCGGTGAAGGAGCTGATCGAGCTGGCAAAAAGCCAGCCGGGCAAGCTCAACTACGCTTCCAGCGGCCTGGGGGCCAACCTGCACCTGATGACCGAGCTCTTCAAGACGGTCGCCGGCATCGATATCGTGCACATCCCGTACAAGGGCGCCGGGCCGGCGGCGAACGCCGTGCTCGCGGGGGAAGCCCAGATGCTGTTCGGCTCGATCGCATCGACCCTTCCGTATGTGCGCGCAAACCGACTCGCCGCTCTTGCGGTCACGACTCCCACGCGATCTCCTCTGGCGCCCGAAGTGCCGACGCTGATGGAAAGCGGAGTCCCGGACGTGGACGTGCCCTCGTGGTACACGCTGCTCGCGCCGGCGCGCACGCAGCGCGACGCGGCGGATAAGCTGCGCACGGAGCTCAAACGCATCGCATCGGCCGCCGACTTCCGCGAGCAGCTCGCGCGGCAGGCGATCGAGGTGCGCATGCTGGCGCCCGATGAATACGCCGGTTTCCTCAAGGCGGAAATCGAAAAGTGGGGCAAGGTCGTGCGCGGCAAGGGACTCAAGGCGGAATGAACGATGAACCTTGCCTCGCGCGCATCGCCACGCGATCTCTTCGCCGCTATTGCGGCTTCATGCGCCATCGCGGCACTGCTTCCCGGCCCGGTATTGGCGCAGCAGTCTTTCCCGGCCAAACCGATTCGCTTCGTGGTCGCGTTCGCCCCGGGCGGGATCGCAGACACCATAGCACGCCCCGTCGGTCAGAAACTCACGGACAGGGTCGGTCAACCCGTCGTGGTCGAGAACCGCAGCGGAGCCGGCGGCATGCTGGCTGCGAAGCTGGTCGCCGCAGCGCAGCCCGACGGTTACGCGCTGCTCGTGACCACGACGGCCATCGCCGTGAATGCGAGCGCGTCGAAGGAGGCCGTCGATCCGCTTGTCCAGCTGACACCCGTCGCGATCGCCGCGAGCACGCCGACGATTTTCGCGGTGCACGGCTCGGTGAAGGCAAAAAACCTGATGGAATACGTCCGCGGCGTCAAGGGTTCGCGCTTTACCTATTCCTCGGCCGGCGTCGGCACGACCCAGCACCTTACCGGCGAATACCTGTTCAAGGCGTTGCCCGGCCTGGAGGCGACGCATGTTCCGTGTCAAGGCGGCGCACCGGTGAACACCGCGGTGGTGGCTCAGCAGGTGGACATGGCATCCACGACCCTGCCGACGGCTTTTGCGTACATCAGGCAGGGCACGATGCGGGTGCTCGCGGTGGCGAGCCACGCGCGCATGCGGCTGCTTCCTGGGGTGCCGACGCTCGCCGAATCCGGTTTCCCCGATTTCGAGGACCGGTCGTGGATCGCCTTTTTCGCGCCAGCGAATACACCTGCGGCTATCGTCCAACTCCTCAACAGCGAGATCAATCAGGCCTTGCGCCAACCCGAAGTGACGGAGCGTCTGTCGACGATTGGTCTTGACCCGCAGACCCTTTCGCAGGGCGAGTTTGCAGAATATGTGAAGAACGAGATCGCTAAGTGGGGTGGAATTATCAAGACGACCGGTATTACACCGAATTGAATTGAGGGCGCAGGCGAGGGCGGCATCATTTCCCGTGGGTGGCGTGAGCGTCAGGGTTCGCATGTAACTGCGTCCACCGCCAATGCACCTTGGTCTCCGCGGCAGTGTAATATTCGACGCAATGCTGATTTCCGACGGCAAAGCCGCACTGTTCCACCACGACGCGCAACAGCGGGCGCTCCTCGCATGCGTCGGCACGTCGATCGTGCGGTTGAGCGCGCACGCGGGCAATTCCACTGCGTTGACCGCGACGTTTTCGCCAAGGCCGCGGTCGCCTGAAACTGCGCAGGCGACCACCCCGAGGCCCCACGAGCCGCCGCGGCCGGTGCTCGCCCAGTCCGCGCCCGCAGAGACCGCTGCCCCGCAGCCGGTTGCGCCAGCCCCCGTTCCGGCGCCGAGCCAGGCGGTGCAGACGGCGAGCTCGGCGCCCGCGCCGCTCGCTTCGGCGGCGGAACTTCAGGCATCGGCGACTTCTGCCTCAATTGACGCGGCCGACGCCAGCCTGCTCGAGAGGTATCGCCTAGCCCTGATCGACGCCGCAAAGCGTTACAGGCGCTATCCGGTGCAGGCAATGGAGAGAGGCTGGCAGGGCCGGGTCGAGATTCGCGTGGTGATCGGCACAAACGGAACGATCAAGGACGCGCTCATCAAGACTTCGAGCAACTACCGGATCCTCGATGATCAGGCGCTCGACATGGTGAAAAAAGCTTTGGCTCAGATCCCGCCGGCACCGCGCGGGCGCGAGTTCGAAGTGGACGTCCCGGTTATCTTCGAGCTGCAGACCGGCTGAATTCGCCGTACCGGAAATCGCTGGTAAACGGGTCGGTCGGCTACTGGGAGAGGGAGATCCGCCGCGCCCCGTCGAAGCGCCTGACCCAATAGTCCGTGCGCATGTTCTCGACGCGCGCCGCCGCCCCGGGCCGGGGCGCGTGGATGAAGCGATCATCCCCGAGGTAAATCCCGACGTGGGAGTACGACCGCCGCTCGGTGTTGTAGAACACCAGATCGCCCGCTTCGAGCTGGTCCAAACTCACTCGCCTGCCCACCCGGCTTTGCGCCCGGGCGTTATGCGGGAGCTGGATGCCAAACGCTTCCCGGTAGACGTGCGCGACCAGGCCGCTGCAGTCGAATCCGGTCTCGGGGGATTCTCCGCCGCGCCGATACGGAACGCCGGCGGCCGCAAGCGCCTGAAACACCATTTCCGGGCTGCGGGCGGGGGCCGATGAGGGGTCCCTTGCAGGCGCGAAACCACAGCCAGAAAGAACCAAAATACTGAAAAACAGGTAGTTGCAGCGCATAATTCAAGTACCTTAGACCACGAAAGGCCTGTTGTAAAGCCGAACTCCGCACGCCCGGACAACTCTTCTACGAGACTATGGCCCCTATTGAAGCTGCGACGTTATATTGCCTGGAACTCTGAGAATCAGGCTGGGTCAAGGTGACGAAATCAACGAGCCCCGGCGGGGGGATGCAGGAACGGCTCGAGGCGGTCTTCGGCCGGGACGGCCCGCTCGCCGCAAAAATCTCCGAGTACCGCGTGCGATCGCAGCAGTTGGAAATGGCGAAGCGCGTCGCCGAGGCGATCCGTGACAACGCCGCGCTGGTCTGCGAGGCGGGCACCGGCACCGGCAAGACCTTCGCCTATCTCGTGCCCGCTTTGCTCTCGGCCGGCAAGGTCATCATCTCGACGGGTACCAAGACGCTTCAGGACCAGCTCTATCTGCTCAAGGGCCGCGCCAACTATGTGTGCCACTATCATCTCGAGCGCAGCCTGGCGGAGGGCCGTCCGCCCGGCCGCGAGGCCGCGGCCGACTTGCAGCGCATCGCGCGCTTCGCGCGCGTCACGCGCACCGGGGATAAAAGCGAACTCGCCGACGTTCCGGAGGACGCTCCCGCCTGGGGACTTGCCACCTCGACCCGGGAAAACTGCCTGGGGCAGTCGTGTCCCCGGTTTCGCGACTGTTTCGTGATGGGCGCGCGGCGCGAGGCGCTCGCCGCGGACCTCGTCGTGGTCAACCACCATTTGTTCTTCGCCGACGTAGTGCTCAAGGACGAGGGCATGGCGGAGCTCCTGCCCGCCTGCAATACCGTGATCTTCGACGAGGCGCACCAGCTGCCGGAGACGGCGACGCTGTTCTTCGGCGAGACCCTCTCCACCGGCCAGCTCATCGAGCTCGCGCGGGACGCTCGCGCCGAAGCGCTCCTGGGTGCGAAGGACATGCCGGACCCCCAGCGGCTCATTACCGCGTTGGACAAGGCGGCCCGGGACCGGCGTCGGTCGGGCGAAATCGCGGATTTTCGGACGCGCTCGCCTCACTCGACTCCGCGCTCGGGAACTTGCGCACCGCGCTCGAGCCGCTCGCCGAGCGCAGCGAGGGTCTGGCGCGCTGCGCCGACCGCGCGAGGGAGGCGCAAGCCGTGCTCGAACGCTGGCGCGACGACAGCCGTACCGATTGTGTTCGCTGGGTCGAGGTGTTCAGCCACTCGCTCCAGCTGAACGCCACGCCGCTTTCCGTCGCCGACGTTTTCCGCAGGCAGCTCGACGGCCACCCGCGCGCCTGGATCTTTGCCTCGGCGACGCTCGCCCTCGGCGGCGATTTCAGCCACTACCGCAGCGAGATGGGGCTGGACGACGCCCGCACTGCGTGCTGGGACAGCCCTTTCGATTACAACGGCCACGCTCTGCTCTACGTTCCGAAGAAGCTCCCCGACCCGAACAGCGACGAACACACGCGCGCCGTCGTCGCGGCGTCGCTTCCGTTGATCCGGGCGAGCGGCGGACGCACTTTTGTCTTGTTCACGACCTTGCGGGCGATGCGGCTTGCGCACCAGCTGCTGAGCGAAGAATTCCGGCGGCACGCGCTGCGGTTTCCCTTGCTGCTTCAAGGCGAACGCCCCCGCAGCGAATTGCTCGAGCGCTTCCGTCGGCTGCGCGACGCGGTCTTGGTCGGAAGCGCGAGCTTCTGGGAGGGCGTCGACGTGCGCGGGGACGCATTGTCGCTCGTCGTCATCGACAAGCTCCCGTTTGCGCCGCCCGACGATCCCGTGCTCGCGGCGCGGCTCGAGTCGCTCGAGCGCGAGGGCCGCAATCCCTTCCTGGATTACCAGCTGCCCCGGGCGGTTATCTCATTGAAGCAGGGCGCGGGCAGACTGATCCGCGACGAAACCGACCGCGGCGTGCTCGTCATATGCGATCCGAGGCTGTTCTCCAGGCCGTATGGCCGGCGCATCCTTGCCAGCCTGCCGCCGATGAAGCTTGCGCGCGAGCTCGACAAGGTTCTGCTCTTCATCGCCGCCGCCCAGAAGCCGCCCGGCGGAAGTCCCGCAGGCGCGCAAGACGGCAGCCGGTCCGTCGTCAGCGGACGAGCTGGCCGAGCAGGCTCTTGAGGTGCGCGCTTTCGGGAAAATTTTTTCTCAACACCCGCTCGGAATCGTCGCGCAGCTCGGGCATGCCGAGCGCGTCGTAGGCCCGGATCATGATCAGCAGCGCCTCTTCCCGGGCCGGCGCCTGCGGATAGTTTTTCAGCGCGTATTGGGCGCGGTTCGCCGCCGCGACGTACGCGCCCCGCTTCATGTAATAGCGGGCGACGTGGACCTCGTGGGAAGCGAGCGCGTTGACGAGGTATTTCATCCGCGCGAGCGCGTCCGGGGTGTACTTGCTTTCCGGAAAACGCTGCACCAGGTCCTTGAACGCGTCGAATGACTCGCGGGCCGACTTGGGATCACGCTCGGTCCGGTCCTGGCGAGACACCTTGCCGAACACGCCGAGGTCTTCGTTGAAATAGACCAGGCCCTTCAGGTAATACACGTAATCCACGTTGGGATGGTTGGGATGCAGCTTGATGAACCTGTCGGCTGCCGCGACCGAGGATGCCTGCTCGCTCTGCTTGTAGTACGCGTAGGCGGTCTCGATCTGCGCCTGCTGCGAGTAGCGCCCGTAGGGGAAACGCGCCTCGAGCGTTTCATAATGCTTGATCGCGAGGTCGTACTGCCCTCTGTCCAGCGCCTCCTTGGCTTCCTGATAGAGCTTCGCGGCCGACCAGCCGGAGCTCGGTTCCTGCTTGTCGAGGAAGGAACAAGCCGCCAGCAGCAATGTGAATAAAGCTACACTACGTTTCATGATGGACCGTGCAGGTGATTCCGGAAATTATACCGTGGGGAGCGTGACGAGGCGCGTTCCCGAGACTCTTGCGGGCCTGCGCCTGGACCGGGCTCTTGCCCGGATGTTTCCCGAGCATTCGCGCAACCGCCTGCAGAAATGGCTGAGAGAGGGACACGTCAGCCTCGATTCGCGCGCCGCCAAGCCCAAGCAGAAGATCTGGGGCGGCGAACGCGTCGACATCCGTCCGCAGGCCGGCCCGGCGCAGACGGCGTTTCGCGCCGAGCGCATTGCCCTGGACATCGTCTACGAAGACGAGTCCGTGCTGGTGATCAATAAGCCTGCGGGGCTGGTGGTTCATCCGGGCAGCGGCAACTGGCAGGGGACGCTGCTCAACGCGCTCCTGCACCATTCGCCGCAGCTTGCGACGATTCCCCGGGCCGGCATCGTGCATCGGCTCGACAAGGGCACCAGCGGCCTGCTCGTCGTGGCAAAGACTTTGCGGGCGCAGACCGATCTGGTTCGGCAACTGCAGGCGCGCACGGTCAAACGCGAATATCTTGCAGTAGTGCGGGGGGTGGTCGGGTCGGACGGGGAAATTGCGGCGCCCGTTGGACGCGATCCGCGTAACCGTGTATGCATGGCCGTCGTGAGCGGCGGCAAGCCCGCCTTGACGCGATACAAAGTCGCAAGGCGCTTCGCCGATGCCACCATGCAGTCGCTCGGCCATCCGTTGCTTGGCGACCCGGTCTACCGCGGCAAGCGACGGGAAAAATCGACGGCCGCGCAGCTTCACCGTCAGGCGTTGCACGCCGGCCGGCTCGAGTTTTCGCATCCGGTTTCCGGCGCGCGAAGGCGCTTCACCACGCCCCTCCCCGAAGATTTCCAAGCGCTCCTGGACTCGCTGGAGTGAGCGGCGCGCCGCACCCCGACTGGATCACTCCCGACTGGCCGGCTGCCAAGCGGGTGCGCGCGCTCATCACTACGCGCGCGGGCGGAGTGAGCTCGGGCAAATTCGCGAGCCTCAATCTGGGCGCCCAGGTCGGCGATGATCCGCAGCGCGTGGAGCGCAACCGCGCCATCCTGAAGGCGTGCCTGCCCGCGGAGCCCGCATGGATGAAGCAGGTGCACGGGACGATCGTGGTCGACGCTGCGAAGGCGACGCGGGACACCGAGGCCGATGGAGCCGTAACGCGCGTCGCACGCTCGGTCTGCGCGGTGCTGACCGCAGACTGTCTGCCCGTTCTGCTCAGCGATCGCGCCGGCAAGACCGTGGGGATCGCTCACGCCGGCTGGCGCGGGCTTGCGGCCGGAATCATCGAGAGCGTCGTGCGGGCGATGGACGGGTCCCCGCAGGACCTCATCGCCTATATCGGGCCGGGCATCGGACCGCGCAACTACGAAGTCGGGGAGAATGTCCGCGAGGCCTTCGTCGGCAAAGATCCCGATGCGGCGACGGCATTTGTTTCGCGGCAGAACGGAAAGTACCTCGCCGATCTCTATGCGCTCGCGCGCCAGCGGCTCGAGGCGGCGGGCGTCGCCGAAGTCCACGGCGGCGGATTCTGCACCGCGGGCGACGAGCGGTTTTTCTCCTTCCGCCGCGACGGAAACACCGGCAGAATGGCGAGCCTCATCTGGCTGGAGGAGAGCTAGCGCGTGGCTACGCTTGCGTGGATCTCCGCGGCGACCGTCGCGGGCGGGGTGATCAGCATCGCGATCGCCGCGCTGTTCGCGTTGTCCGCCCCCGCGGGCTGGGTGCCGGCGCTGGTGAGCTTTGCGATCGGATCCCTGCTGGGCGCGGTATTCCTGGAGATCCTTCCCCATGCGATCGGAAGCGCCGGCAATCTTCAGGCGCTGTTCGCCACGGTGCTCGCCGGCATCCTCGGATTCTTCGTGCTGGAGAAGCTGGTGCTGTGGCGCCACTGTCACATCGAGGATTGTGACGCCCACGATCACCACGCCGATGCGAACGATCGCGGCCGCAGCGGCCTGATGATCATCATCGGCGACGGCTTTCACAACTTCGTCGATGGAATCCTGATCGCCGCGGCGTTTCTGCAGAGCACGGAGCTCGGCGTGGTCACGGCGGCGGCGATCATCGCGCACGAGATTCCGCAGGAAATCGGCGACTTCGTCATTCTCCTGCACTCGGGCTACGGCAAGCTCGAGGCGCTGGGGCTCAACCTGCTCTCGAGCCTCGCCATGCTGGTCGGGGCGCTGCTCGCGTATTTCACGCTTGCTCGCGCTCGCCGCCGCCAGCATGATCTACGTTGCGGTCGCAGATCTCATACCCGGGCTGCACCGGCGTCCTGAGCTGCGCGCCACGGCCCAGCAGGTGGCGCTGATCGCGCTCGGCGTCGCCTTGATCTGGCTGGTCGGCGATCTGGCTAGGCCGGGCTAGAGAGACGCGCCGGGCGCTCCAAAGCATCGCCGAACCGCCGTCGAATTGTTCTGCGGGTGATGAACTGCTAGCATGCGGCCGGTGCGACGGGACCGGTTCCGATCGAGATTCCTCATTGCGGGCATGCTCCTGGCCGCGCACATCGGCCACGCGCAGGAAGCGCAGGAAGAAGCGAGCGGCGCCAAGTTTCAGGCGACGTATGTCTGGCAACGAAAATCCCCATTCGAGGCCGCTTATTCCGGCGCCAACAGCCTTTCTCCGAGCCGCGAAAAAAGCTATTCGTTTACCGCGACCGCGGCGCTGGGTACGCGCACTTGGAGGGGAGGAGAGCTTTATTTCGATCCAGAAGTCGCGCAAGGCGTGCCGCTTTCGCGGCTGACCGGGCTGGGCGGGTTCACCAATGGCGAGATCGCGCGCATTACCGGCCCGGATCCGACCCTATATCGTGCGCGCCTTTTCGCCAGACAAACCTGGGGATTCGGCGGCGGGAAGGAAAACGTCGAATCGGATGCCAATCAGCTTGCCGGCAGCGTAGACCGGCGCCGTTTGGTGCTGACCGCCGGGAATCTTTCGGTACTGGATCTTTTCGACGACAACGCCTACAGCCACGACCCGCGTACGCAGTTCCTGAACTGGTCGTTGATGACCCACGGCGCTTACGACTATGCCGCCGACGCGCGCGGATATTCCTGGGGGCTCGCGCTCGAGTATTTTTGCGACCCTTGGGCGTTCCGAGCGGGAAGGTTCATCCAGCCCAAAGAACCGAACCAGCTTCCCCTGGACTCGCGGATCCTCAAGCATTACGGCGACCAGATCGAGATCGAGCGCGCGCACACCGTCGGCGGGCAGCCGGGCAAGCTGCGCTTGCTCGCTTTTCGCAACAGGGCGAGGATGGCGCGATACCAGGATGCGCTCGACCTGGCGGCCCAGACGGGCGGGACGCCCGACATCAATGCCGTGCGTACCGGCGAGCAGGTCAAGCGGGGGTTTGGCGTCAACTTCGAGCAGGCGATTTCATCCGACGTGGGCGTGTTCGGCCGGGCAAGCTGGGCCGACGGGCAGACCGAAACCTACGCGTTTACGGAAATCGACGGCTCGGTTTCCGGAGGCCTGTCGTTCAACGGCGGAACATACGGCCGGGCGCAGGATACCTTCGGCATCGCCTTTGCTCGAAACAGGCTGTCGGCCGAACACCGCGACTACCTTGCAGCCGGCGGTCTCGGGTTTTTCATCGGGGACGGCCGACTCAACTACCGCCCGGAGACCGTCGTCGAGGCATTCTACGGCCTGAGCGTGGCAAAAAGCGCCCGGGTTTCGTTCGATCTGCAGCGCATCGGCAATCCCGCATACAACGCCGACCGCGGCCC
>VBDM01000166.1 GCA_005881355.1 Betaproteobacteria bacterium | reverse complement strand
CGCTCAGTACTCGCCGCCGTAGAGCATGTCGCCGCGGCGGTTCTGCGACCAGCACCCTTCGTTGTGCTCGGTGCAGCGCGGCTTCTCCTCCCCGAGGCTGACCGCTTCGACCTGCGACCCCGTCGCGCCCATCAGCACGAGCATGCGCTTCACGCCCTCGGCGCGGCGCTGCCCGAGCGCGATGTTGTATTCGCGGCTGCCGCGCTCGTCGCAGTTGCCCTGAACGAGCATCTTCGTGCCGCGGTGTTCGGCGAGATACTTGCCGTGGGCCTGCAGCATCGGCCGGTACTCGTCCTTGATGTCCGACTTGTCGTAGTCGTAGAAGACCGAACGCTTCGAGAGCATATTCCCCGGATCCTTCAGCGGATTGCCCTGCGTCTGGACGGGGCTCGTCGTAACCGGCGACGCGGGCGAAGGGGTCGGGGGCTTGCCTTCGGGTTCGGTGGGCTGGCTCGCGCATCCGTACAGCAATGCCAGGGCCAGGGCAGAGAGCAAAGCTTTCTTCATGGCGATCTCCTTTAAGTGCTCAACAAACCGGGGGGTGCCTCCCCCTCATGCTCCCCTGAATTTCGGCCGCAACGGTCATCTGTCGCGGCCTCCTAGTTGCCCGGGAACGGACCCCAGGACGGCTCGCGCACATCGGCCGCCTGGACGCTCAGCCGTCGCTTGAAGCGGCCGTCGCTGGATACCGCGGCGAGCACGCCGCGGTTGTCGACGTCGGTCGCGTACAGAATCGTCCGCCCGTTGGGCGCAAAAGTCGGAGACTCATCGCGCTGGCCGTCCGTCAAAATTTGAACCTGCTTGCTCTCCAAGTCCATGACCATCAACTGGAAACGCCCGCTGATGCGCGAAATGTACGCGAGGGTCTTGCCGTCCGGGCTGACGCGTGGGGATACATTGTAATCGCCTTCGAAGGTCACGCGTATCGGCTCTCCTCCGCTCGCCGGCATGCGATAAATCTGCGGGCTGCCCCCCCTGTCCGAGGTGAAGTAGATCGATTGACCGTCCGGGGTGAAAAATGGTTCCGTATCGATGAACTCGGAAAAGCTGATCCGCCGCAGGTTCGTCCCGTCGGCGTTCATCAGGTAGATCTGCGAGCTTCCGTCCTTGGTGAGCACGGCCGCGAGCTGCCTGCCGTCGGGCGACCAGGCCGGAGCGCTGTTCGAGCCCCTGTAGTTCGCCACCGGCGCCGGCTGCTTGCTCGCGCTCAAGCTCTGCACGAAGAGAATCGGTTTCTTGTTCTGAAACGAGACGTAGGCCAACCGCGTTCCATCCGGCGACCAGGCCGGCGACATGATGGGTTCGGCGGAGATCACCATGGGCTGGGCGTTCTGCCCGTCCGCGTCGGCGACGCGCAGCTCGAAGCGCGCCCCCTGCTTGACCACGTAGGCGATTCTCGTGCCGAACACGCCGCGCTCGCCGGTCAGCTTCTCATAGATGAAATCCGCGATCTTGTGAGCGGTGAGCCGAATCTGCCCGGCGGGAAGCGTGTACACCGAGCTGCCGATCTGGGACTGCTTGGGCACATCGAGCAGGCGAAGGCGCACTTCGAACTTTCCGTCGGGAAGCCGTTGTGCCTGCCCGATGACCATGGCGTCGGCGAGGCGACTTCTCCATTCCGCGAAATCGACCTGGGAGATCTCGGCGGGAACCCGAGTTATTCCGCCGACGAAAAGCGCGCGAAAGCGGCCGCTGCCCGAGAGATCCTGTTCGACGATCTCCGTGATGCTCTGGGGCAGCGCCGACTCCCCCGCGAAGGGGAGCACGGCGATGGGAATCTGGTTGGCGCCGCCCCCGGTGATCTCGATGGTGAGCTGGGCGCGGGCGGCGCCGGCAAGGAAAACGACCGATGCGGCAAAAAACGTCGCGGTTCGTTTCATTCGAGGAAAAAGTATGCCGCCATCATCTCCCCTCACTCGTACGGCCGGAACTTCAGGTTGAGGTTGCGCTGGAACTGCTCGGGCCGGTCGGGCCTGGGCAGCGGCGAGCTTTTCAGGATCGCCCGCTCGACCGCGTCGTCGTAGGCCCTGTGGCCGCTCGATTTCCTGAGGTGCGCCGAGAGCACTACGCCGGTCGGCAACTGTACGACGTCGAAGATCGCCTCCGGGTTGCCCTTGATGTCGGGCGGCAGCACGATGTTGGGCTTGATCTTGGTGCGGATCTTGTCGGCATAGCCCGCATCGATCGACGAGTCGGCAGCCGGCGCGAACTGCTTCAGCGCTTCCTGCCGCTCGCGGGTCCGCTTGAGCGCCTGTTGCTCCTGCGCGAGCTGCTCCCGGATTATCTGGGTCGTGTCGAACCTGAGCGGCGGCTCCTCCTTTTTCTTCGCGAGCTTCTTTTCCCGCTCGATCGCGATGTCGGGCTTCGCCGGTATCCGCTCGAGCTTGGACTCGAGCCTCAACTGTGGTCTGACTTCGGGCTTTGGTTCGATCGTGGGCGCAGGCGGTTCGCTCGCCGGCAGCTCGCTCCAGAGTTCGGCCACTACGGCGTCCGGATGCTTCGACTGCCAGCGCAGGCCGAAAACGAGCACCGCAAAGAGCACGAGATGCACCAGCACCGACAGCGCCGCCGGGGCGACGCCGCCCGGCTCGTCCACCGGAATGGCGTAGCTCATGGCGCCGCGGGCTTCACGAGCAAGCCGACCCGCCGTATGTTCTGGCGCTGAAGCTCGTCCATCACCTTCAGCACCGCTTCGTAGCGCACGTCCTTGTCGGCGGAAATCACCACCGGCTGATCGGGGGTTTTCCTCTGCCTCTCGCGCAACGCCGCAACCAGCTGCCCGGTCGACACCGCGCGCTCGTCGGACCTGCCCTTGTCGCGCTCGCGCAGCATCAGGGACTGGTCGCGCCGCACGATCACTTCGAGCGGCGTCGCCGGCGGCTGCGAGGACTTGCCCACGCTCGGAAGATCGACCATACCCGGATTCACGAGCGGCGCGGTGACCATGAAAATGACGAGCAGCACCAGCATCACGTCCACGTAGGGGACGACGTTGATCTGGTTCATGAGGCGCCGGGAGCGCACGGCTTCAGGCCCGCGTTTCGTGCGCGGCGGCGGGCCTCGGCTGCGGCTGCCGCTGCAGGATGTTGGAAAACTCCTCCATGAAGCTCTCGAAGCGCACTGCGAGCCGGTCAACGTCGTGGGAGAAGCGGTTGTAGGCCACCACCGCGGGTATCGCGGCAAAAAGGCCGATCGCGGTGGCGACCAGCGCCTCGGCGATTCCCGGCGCGACGGCGGCGAGCGTCGCCTGTGCCACGTTGGCGAGGCCGCGGAACGCGTGCATGATGCCCCACACGGTGCCGAGCAGCCCCACGTAAGGGCTCACCGAGCCCACCGATGCGAGGAAGGCGAGATTCGATTCGAGCCGGTCCATCTCGCGCTGGTAGGTCGCGCGCATCGCGCGGCGCGCGCCGTCCACCATCACGCTCGGGTCGGCGGTGCCGCGCTGGCCTCTCAGCTTCGCAAACTCCCGGAATCCGGCCTCGAAGATCCGCTCGAGGCTGCCGGTCGAGTGCCGGTGGTTGATCGCGCTCTGGTACATCGCGGCAAGGTCCGAGCCGCTCCAGAAGTCGCGCTCGAATTGCTCGGTCCTGCGCTGGGCACGGTGTATGGTGAAAAGCTTGAGGAAGATGAAGTACCAGGACATGAACGAGACCACGATGAGCAGCAGCATGACCAGCTGCACGACGACGCTCGCGCTCGCCATCATCGCGAGTATCGAGAGGTCCTGGGTAAGGTTCATCGCAATCCCTCTAGTTTTTCCCGGATCGCCGCAGGCACCGCGACCGGCCTGTAGCCCCTCGCGCTGACGCACGCCAGGGTCAGCTCGGCGCTCGCCAGCACGTCCCCCTCGCGGCTGACTGCCTGCTCGAACACGAGGCGCGCCTGCCCCACGCGCGCGACCCGCGCGGTCACGGTCAGAGAATCGTTCAGCAGCGCCGGCTTATGGTAGGCGATTTGCGCCGAATGCACCACAAAGAGGATATGGTCCCGGCGCGCGAGCTCCCCGAGATCGAAGCCCAGGGACTGAAGCAGCTCGGTGCGGGCGCACTCCATGAAGGACAGATAATTGGCATGGAACACCATGCCGCCGGCGTCGGTGTGCTGATAGTAAACGCGCATCGCCCATGAGAACGGCTTCGCGCTGGCGCGAGCGCTCATTGCCCGAAGAGCTCCCCGGGTCCGCCGGACCGCGGCACTGCCAGCCCGAGATGGCGGTAAGCGGTAACGGTCGCGACGCGCCCGCGCGGCGTGCGCTG
>VBDM01000165.1:5481-8198 GCA_005881355.1 Betaproteobacteria bacterium | reverse complement strand
CGCCTTGCAGGGTGAACGAGGTGCGTGACCGACTCGGCCGCAGCGTTGTTCCGCGCCACCTGCACCAGCACCGGGTCGCGCAGGAAAGAATCGGCAAGAACGCGGATTTCCCCGGTCAGCGTGGCGGAGAACAGCAGGTTCTGGCGCTGCTTGGGCAGAAGCGCCATGATGCGGCGCACGTCGGGAATGAAGCCCATGTCGAGCATGCGGTCGGCCTCGTCGAGGACGAAGGCCTCGACCTGCTGCAGGTTGACCGCCTTCTGCTGCACGTGGTCGAGCAGCCGCCCGGGGGTGGCCACCAGGAACTCAACGCCCTGCCGCAGCGCCGCGGTCTGCGGCTTCATATCGATGCCGCCGAACACCACGTGCGCACGCTCTCTTCGACCTGCGCGGCGAGCTCGCGGGTGGGCGTGAGGATCAGGGCCCGCACCGGATGGCGCGCCGGGGACGCGCTCGTGTTGGCGTGGCGCGCGAGGCGCTGAAGCAGAGGCAGGGTGAAGCCCGCCGTCTTCCCGGTTCCAGTCTGGGCGCCGCCCATTACGTCGCGTCCCTGCAGAACCAACGGAATCGCCTGCGCCTGGATCGGCGTCGGCTCGGTATAGCCTTGCTCCGAGACCGCTTTCAGCAGCTCGGGGACTAGGCCCAGCTCGGCAAAACTCTGCAAACGAATTTCCTCCTTCCGCCCCGGGTCCGGGCCGAAGAGTCGTCAGTCAATGGCGGGAAATCTGCGGACAGGGAGGATGACAATCGAAAACATTATAGCAAACACGCGCGGGACGCCGGAGCTCTTTTTCCTGACAGGCCCCGTCTCAATTTCAGAGTGCGCCCCACCGGGTTCCTCGGACCGGATACGCGAAGCGTTCCAATCAGCTCGCTCCGTGACGCGCAAGCGCCCAGGCCACGTGCTCGCGCACCAGCGCGGAGGGATCCTTCGCGCGCGAACGCAGCGCCGCGACCACGCGCCCTTGCGTGGGCGCATTGCCGAGTCCCACGGCGAGATTGCGCAACCAGCGTTCGTAGCCGATCCTCAGGATCGCGCTTCCTGCCATACGCTCGCCGAATTGGCCCTCGGTCCACGCAAAAAGGTCGACAAGCTCGGCGCTGTCCAGACCGTTGCGCACGTGGAAGTCCGGTTCCGGCGTGACCTGTGCGTGGCGGTTCCACGGACAGACGAGCTGGCAGTCGTCGCAGCCGAAGACGCGGTTGCCGACGAGCGGCCGAAGCTCCATGGGGATGCTGCCTTTCAGCTCGATGGTCAGGTAGGAAATGCAACGCCGCGCATCCAGCGTGTAGGGTGCGACGATGGCGCGCGTCGGGCAGACGTCGAGGCATTTGGCGCAGGTGCCGCAATGCTCGCCTAGCGGAGCGTCCGCCGGGAGCGGAAGATCCGTGTAGATCTCACCGAGAAAGAAAAACGAGCCCGCCTCGCGCGAGAGGAGCAGCGTATGCTTTCCCCTCCAGCCGAGCCCGGCCTTGCGCGCCAGCTCCACTTCCATCACCGGCGCCGAGTCGGTGAACACGCGGTAGCCGAATTCGCCGATTTCGCGTTCGATTCTTCCGGCAAGCTGCTGAAGGCGTCCCCGCAGCACTTTATGGTAATCGCGCCCGAGAGCATAGCGCGAGACGAACGCCTTGCTGCCGTCGGCGAGAACGCTCCAGCTTTCGGCCGCGTCGGGACGGTAGTCGAGTCGCGCGGAAATCACGCGCAGCGTTCCGGGAACGAGCGACGCGGGGCGCGTTCTTTTGGTGCCGTGCTTTCGCATATAATTCAGCTCGCCGGCGAAGCCCCTTTCGAGCCAGGCGGCAAGGCGGGGTTCCACCGCCGCGAGGTCGGTATCGGCGATACCGACGGCCTGGAACCCCAGCTCGCGTCCCCAGGTCTTGATCGTCGCGGCGAGCGCCGCAAAATCGGTGAGGCGTATTCGTCGCACTCGCGGGACTGCTTTCACGTGACTCATCCCGCCAATCATAGCCAGCTGCCGCGGGAGACGCACTGGGCCACGCACCTACCTGACGAGGCGGCAACGTTGCGGCTTGGGGGGCTGCTCGCCGACTGCGTCGCCCCGGGCATGCGGATTTATCTGCGGGGGGGGCTCGGCAGCGGAAAGACCACCTTGGTTCGAGCGTTGCTGCGGGGCCTCGGTGTCCAGGGGGCGGTGAAGAGTCCGAGTTATGCCTTAGTTGAACTTTATGTAGTTTCTAGCTTACACTTATACCACTTTGATTTCTATCGATTCCTAGACCCTAGTGAATTGGGCGATACTGGCGTGGTGGACTATTTCCGCGACGACGACGGGATCTGCATGGTCGAATGGCCGGAGCGGGCAGGCAACGCACTTCCCCAACCCGATCTCGACTTTACCTTGGCCTATGCGGGCACCGGGCGGGAAGTCAGCGTCACGGCTCACACCACTGCGGGGGAACGGTGTTTAGCGAAATACCGAAGCGCTTGATCGTGGACGCACACGGGCGGTTGCGCCCGGGACTCCTGGGATTCGCTTTTCTGGTCTCTGCCGGTTTCCTTTTCGCCGAGGAAGGGCCCATCGAATCCCTGAAGGCGGTTCGCGTCTGGCCGGCGCAAGACTACACGCGCGTAACGCTCGAATCGGACAAACCGCTCAGGCACAGCCTGCTCACCGTGAGAAACCCAGAGCGGCTAGTGCTCGATCTGGAAAATGTCGATTTTCCGAGCGTGCAGCAGGAATTCGCCGGCAAGG
>VBDM01000165.1:4432-5454 GCA_005881355.1 Betaproteobacteria bacterium | reverse complement strand
CATCGCCAATTTGCGCGTGGGGCGGTTCAAGCCCGGTGTCGCACGCGTCGTGCTCGACCTGAAAGCCGAAGTCAAACCGCAGATTTTTACGCTCGCACCGATCGGCGAATACCGGCACCGCCTGGTGCTGGATATCTATCCGCTCGACCCCTTAGATCCTCTGCTCGCCCTGCTGCAGGAGAAGCCCGAATTCGGCACCGGGCAGCCCTCCGGCAAGTCCGTCGAACCAATGCGATCGGAGGAGAAGGCCGAGCCGAAGCCGCCGAAATCCCCGCGTCACCGGCCCGCGCCCGCCATCGGCCGCCAGATCACGATCGTCATCGACGCCGGGCACGGCGGGGAAGACCCGGGCGCGCGAGGACGCCGCGGGACCTACGAGAAAACCGTCACCTTGACGATCGCGCGCAAGCTGAAAGCCTTGATCGATGTCGAACCCAACATGCGCGCGCTCCTTACGCGCGACGGTGACTATTACATTCCCCTGGAAATGCGCGTCGACAAGGCACGCACGTGCGCGGCTCATCGGTCTTCACGCTGTCGGAGCGCGGCGCGACGAGCATCGCCGCCCAGTGGCTGGCCAAGCGCGAGAACGACGCCGACCTGATCGGCGGGGTCAACCTCGATCGCAAGGACCGCTATCTCGCGATGACTCTTGCCGACCTGACTCTCACCGCGCAGATCAGCGACAGCCTCAAGCTCGGCCAGGCCGTGCTGGGCGAGCTGGGGGGAGTGAACTTCCTGCACAAAGGAAAAGTCGAGCAGGGCGGCTTTGCCGTGTTGAAGGCGCCCACCATACCCTCGATCCTGGTCGAGACGGCCTTCATCAGCAATCCGGACGAGGAGCGGCGTCTGAACGACATGGCCTACCAGGAGAAAATCGCGCGCGCGATCCTGCGCGGCATCAAGAACTACGTCGCGAAGAATCCGCCGCTGTCCCGCTCGACCCTCGCAGCTGTCCTCTGATCGCGCGGCGGCTCAAGTTCTCGCCTTGTTCAGCCGGTTCCTGAAGTACTCGAATGCAA
>VBDM01000165.1:0-4375 GCA_005881355.1 Betaproteobacteria bacterium | reverse complement strand
ACGAAGGGCACGTTGCCGAACCAGTACCCGGCATAGAGGAGGGCCAGCACCCACGCGAGCGCGCCCGCCAGGTTGTATGCGGTAAAGCGCACATAGGTCATGCGCGCAATCCCGGCGACGAAGGGCGCGAAGGTCCGCAGGATCGGCACGAAGCGCGTGATGACGATGGTCTTGCCGCCGTGCCGTTCGTAGAAGGCGTGGGCGCGCTCGAGCGCTTTTCTGCTGAAGAACCGCGACTCCTCCCACTGGAAGACCTTCGGCCCGAAGAAGTGCCCGATCGAGTAGTTGACGGTATTGCCGAGCACCGCCGCCGCGACGAGCACTAGAGCGAGCAGGTGCACGTCGATGCCGCCCGCGGCCGCAAGCGCCCCGGCGACGAACAACAGCGAATCCCCGGGGAGAAAAGGCGTCACGACCAGCCCGGTTTCGCAAAAAATGATGGCGAAGAGCAGCGGATAAACCCAGGCGCCGTGTTGCTGGAGCAGGGCTGCGAGGTGCCGGTCGAGATGGACGAGCAGATCCCAACCGGAGAGAAGGAGTTCCACCGCGGCATTCTACCGCGACATATAATTGAATCCTCCCGGAATCGACACGGACGCAAAGCGCCGGTCATTTCGGGGCTGAAGAGTCCACCGCCCGTGCCCCTAATCCGCCCATTGCCCGAGACGCTCATCAGCCAGATCGCCGCGGGCGAAGTGGTCGACCGGCCGGCGTCGGTCCTCAAGGAGCTCCTGGAGAACAGCCTCGACGCCGGCGCTACCGATATCGGCGTCGCGCTCGCCGAGGGCGGGATCAAGCAGATCCGGGTCGCCGACAACGGCGCCGGCATCGAAAGCGGCGATCTGCCGATGGCGTTCGCGCGGCACGCGACCAGCAAGATCGCTTCGCTCGAGGATCTCGAGCAGGTGCGCTCGCTCGGCTTTCGCGGCGAGGCGCTGGCGAGCATCGCCTCGGTCGCACGCGTCAACATGGCGAGCCGGGCCGCGGGAGCGGTCCGCGCTTTCTCTGTCGGCGCCGAAAGCGGCAGCGTCGGCGCGGTTCAGCCTGTCGCGCATCCCGTCGGGACGACGGTCGAAGTCGGCGACCTCTATTACAACACGCCGGCGCGGCGCAAATTCCTCAAGAGCGATGCCACGGAATTCGCTCACTGCGAAGACGCATTCACCCGCGCGGCTCTGTCGCGCCCCGATGTCAGCTTCACCCTGAGGCACAACGGCCGGGTCGTGGCGCGGCTCGCGCCGTCCGATCCGGCGCGACGGGTCGAGGCGTCGCTCGGAGCGGAGTTCGCTCAGTCGATGCGGCCGATCGAGGCGAACGGCGTCTTGAACCTCTCCGGGTTCGCCGGCTCGCCCGCCTACACCCGGGCTTCGCGCGACGCCCAGTTCATATACGTGAACGGCCGGTTCGTGCGCGACAAGCTGCTTTCGCACGCCCTGCGTGAAGCCTACCGCGACGTCCTCCACGGCGAGCGCCATCCCGCCTATGTGCTTTTCCTCGAGATCGATCCGCGCGGGGTGGATGTCAACGTCCACCCGGCGAAAATCGAGATCCGTTTCCGCGACCCGCGCGCGGTGCATCAGTTCGTGTTTCACGCGGTCGCGAAAGGCCTTTCCGGGACCGCGGCCGAGACGCCGCCCGCAGTAGCAGCGCCCGTTGCCGTTGGCCGCTCCGTGCGGCCGCGAGCCGGCGTCCTCGGCCTCGCGCAGCCGGTCGCGAGCTACACCGCGATGTTCGCCGACGGGCGCGCGAGCGCCGAACCCTTGGCCGCAAGGGCGACAAGCGGCGACGCGAATTCCTCCGAGGCGCCGCCGCTCGGGTTCGCGCTCGCCCAGCTGCACGGCATCTACATCCTGGCCCAGAACCGGGACGGGCTGATACTCGTCGACATGCACGCCGCGCACGAGCGCATCGTCTACGAGAAACTCAAGGCGGCCCTCGACTCGCGCGCGATGAACACGCAGAAGCTGCTTATCCCCTCCACCTTCCATGCGGACCGGGTGGATGTCGCAACGGTCGAGGAGCACGGCTCCACGCTCAACCTGCTCGGCTTCGACGTGGCGGCGATATCGCCGTTCGCGCTGGCAGTGCGCGCAGTCCCCTCCATGCTCGCCGACGCCGATGCGGCCGAGCTCGCTCGGGCGGTGTTGCGGGACATCCGCGAGTACGGGGCAAGCCGCGTGCTGACCGAGCGCCGCGACGAGCTGCTCGGGACCATGGCCTGCCATGGCGCGGTGCGCGCCAACCGGGCCTTGACGATACCGGAGATGAACGCCCTGCTGCGCGAAATGGAAGAGACCGAGCGCTCCGGGCAGTGCAACCACGGCCGTCCGACCTGGTACCAGATGAGCCTTGCGGACCTGGACAAGCTCTTCCTTCGGGGACGGTAAGCCCCCGGCAGTTTTACTCATGGGCCCTACTGCGAGCGGCAAGACGCCGCTCGCTCTGTCGCTCGCCCGCGCATTGCCGGTAGAGATCGTCAGCGTCGATTCCGCGCAGATTTATCGCGGCATGGACGTCGGCACGGCGAAGCCTTCGCCCTCTGAGCGCAGCGCAGCGCCCCATCATCTCATCGATATCATCGACCCGACGCAGACGTATTCGGCCGCCCGCTTCCGCGCCGACGCGCTGCGTCTGATCAACGAGATCGCCGCTCGCGGGCGCATCCCGCTGCTCGTCGGCGGCACCATGCTCTATTTCAAGGCGCTCCGCGAGGGGCTGTCCGAGTTGCCCGAATCCGACGCTGGGGTTCGCGCGCAGCTCGATGCCGAGGCGGCGGAGCGCGGCTGGCCGGCGCTCCACGCGGAGCTGTCGCGCGCCGATCCAAAAACCGCCGCGCGACTCAAACCCAACGATGCGCAGCGCATCCAGCGGGCGCTCGAGGTCTTTCGGGTGAGCGGTGTGCCGATGTCGCAACTGCTCGTGCGAGGAAAGCCCGCAGTTCTCCCCTTCCGCCTCATCGAGCTCGCGCTCGTTCCGTCCGATCGCGGCGCGCTGCATCGGCGCATCGAGGAACGCTTCGATGCGATGCTGAAAGTGGGGCTCGTCGAAGAGCTGCGTGCGTTGCGCAAACGCTACGCGCTGCGGCCGGGCCTGCCTTCGATGCGCTGCGTCGGCTATCGGCAGGCGTGGCAGTTTCTCGAGGGGGAAATCGATCGCGACGAGTTGCGCAATCGCGGGATATTTGCGACGCGCCAGCTCGCCAAGCGCCAGCTCACCTGGCTTCGGGCGACGCCTGGGATCCGGAGCTTTGATTGCTTCGATCCCGCCGTCGTCGCGAAGTCGATCGAGTTCCTCCGCCGTGAAATCCAAGCGCCGTAAGCGCAACCCTGCGCGGCCGAAGCGCTAAAGCGTCGGTAAGTTCAGACCATCAGCGGCACGATCAAGAGCGCGACGATATTGATGATCTTGATGAGAGGGTTGACCGCCGGGCCCGCCGTATCTTTGTAGGGATCGCCAACGGTATCACCGGTCACCGCGGCCTTGTGGGCGTCGGAGCCCTTGCCGCCGTGGTGGCCGTCCTCGATGTACTTCTTGGCGTTGTCCCAGGCGCCGCCACCCGTGGTCATCGAGATCGCGACAAAGAGTCCCGTGACGATCGAGCCCATCAGCACACCGCCCAGAGCCTGCGGCCCGAGCACCAAACCCACCACGATCGGCACCAGCACCGGAAGCAGCGAAGGCACGATCATCTCCTTGATCGCGGCGCGGGTGAGCATGTCCACTGCGCGCCCGTACTCGGGCTTGGCCTTGCCCTCCATGATCCCGGCGATTTCCTTGAACTGCCGCCGCACCTCGATCACGACCGCGGCCGCTGCGCGTCCCACCGCTTCCATGGCCATCGAGCCGAAGAGGTAAGGCACCAGACCCCCGACGAAAAGGCCGATGATCACCATGTGATTCGACAAATCGAAAGACAAGGACTTGCCGGCATGCGCGAGCGCATGCGTGTAATCGGCAAATAAGACGAGCGCCGCGAGGCCCGCCGAGCCGATGGCATAGCCTTTGGTCACCGCCTTGGTGGTGTTGCCGACCGCATCCAGCGGATCGGTGATGGCGCGAACCGAGTCGGGCAGATCCGCCATCTCGGCGATTCCGCCCGCGTTGTCGGTGATCGGACCGTAGGCGTCGAGCGCGACGATGATCCCGGTCATCGACAGCATCGCCGTCGCGGCGATGGCGATACCATACAAGCCCGCGAGCCTGTAGGCGACGAGGATCGCCGCGCACACCGCGATCACCGGCCACGTGGTCGCCTTCATCGATACGCCCAGGCCCGCGATGATGTTGGTCGCGTGCCCGGTAGTGGAGGCCTGCGCTACGTGACGCACGGGCGAATACTCGGTTGCGGTGTAGTACTCGGTGATGACCACCATCA
>VBDM01000164.1 GCA_005881355.1 Betaproteobacteria bacterium | reverse complement strand
ATCCGCGACGAATTGCTGCGATCGGGAATCGCACTCGAGGACGGCCCCCAAGGTACGACCTGGCGCCGCGCTTAAAGAGTCGGCTTGGGAATCTTGATGACTCCCAAGCCGACTGAAGGGGTAATGGGGAGATCCTTCCTCTGTGCGAACCGGTTCTACTTAAGGAACCTGCCGCCGCGGCCGATCATCGTCATGTTGACATATTTCGAGCCGCTGTGGTTGGTCGGCGAGAAGCTGACCACGAATTCGCCGAGATCCACGTTGTTCATGCTTTCAAGCGCCGCGATCAGCCTTTCGCGGGTCAGGTCCTTGCCCGCGCGCTTCAGGCCCTCCACCATTACCTTAGCGACGATGAGTCCCTCCAGGCTCGAAAAATTGAAGTCCGTGCTGCCCGCCCTCGCCATGATCTCCTGGTACTCCTTCACGACACGGACGCCGCTCGAGCTCCAGGGGAAGGGCACGACCTGCGAAATCGTGATTCCGTAGCCTTCGTCCTTCAGGGCATCGGCGAGCGCCTTGCTGCCGACGAAGGACACATTGTAGAATTGAGTGATGCTCCCCGCTTTTTTCATCTGCCGCACGAACTCTGCGACCGAGGTGTAGGCCGAGATCATGACCACGCCGCCGGGCCGGGCCGCGTTGATGGATTTGACCGCATCTTCCACCTTGATCGTGTTGCGCTCCACTTTGCCGAGGGCGGAAATCTTCAGATTGCGCTTGGCCATGGCTATTTCCACGCCCTTCAGGCCCGCCAGCCCGTAGTTGTCGTCCTGGTAGAACACCGCGATATTCGTGTTGCCGTTGGAGACGAGCAGGTCGACGATCTTCTCGGTTTCGTCGTAATAGCTGGCGCGCACGTTGAAGATGTAGCGATTGACCGGGGTGCGCAGCAGCTCCGCGCCGGTAAAGGGTCCGACCAGCGGCACCCTGGCTTTGGTTATGATGGGCATGGCCGCCGCGGTCGTCGGGGTGCCGACGTAGGAGATCAAGGCGAATACCTTGTCCTCCTCTATCAGCTTCGTGGTGGCGTCGGCGCACAGATTTGCTTCGTACCTGTCGTCGCGAGTCTTGAGCGCGATCTTTCTTCCGTAAACGCCGCCTTGCGCATTGATATGGTCCAGATACGCTTTGGTGCCGATGTTCATCTGGATACCGAGCTGGGCGGCGGGGCCGGAAAAGGCCGCCGACTGTCCGAGCAAAATGGATTTGGCCGTGACACCTGGCACCTGCCCGAACGCCGGGAAGCTGAGTAAAGCCGCAAGCGTGGTCAAATAGATACGCATCGTTCGATCCTCCATTAGACTTATCGGGAATCGCGCTCGAAGACAGCCCACAGGGCACGACCTGGCGCCGCGCCTAATTCTCGTGTCTTGCTAGTACGCAAATCTCCCCGCTTTGCTGATCGCGGTCAGCTCGACGAACTTCGAGCCGTTGTGATTCGACGGGCTGAAATCGACGACATACCCGCCGACATCGAAGTTCCGGACCGAGTCGAGCGCCTTCAGCAGGCTTTCGCGGGTCGGATTGGCGCCGGCGCGGCGGATGGCTTCCACCAGCACCTTCGCGCTGACGTACGACTCGAGCGAGGTGAATGAAAAGTCCTTCTTGCCTAGCTGCTTCTCGATTGCGGCCTGGTATTCCTTCACGATAGGGATCGACGTCCTAGAGTATGGCGGAACCACCTGCGCGACGACCACCCCCGTGCCCAGCGGGCCGAGCTCGGCGGCGAGGGCGCTTGCGCCGACAAACGACGTGCTGGCGAACTGGGCGCCCGAGCCGGCTTTCTTCGCCTGCTTGACGAAGTCGGCGGTGGTCCGATACAGCGTCGTCGTGATGACCACGTCGGGAGTCGATTTGACCATCCCGGATACCGCGTCACCGAGCTCCAGCTGGTTGCGCTTCACCGAACTGACCGAGACCGGCTTCAGTCCGCGCTTGGTCAGGGCAGTTTCAACGGCCCCGAGGTTTTCCTTTCCGACGGCATCGTCGTAATGAAGGACCGAGAAGTGCTTCATCCCGGTGCTGGCGTAGAAATCCACGATTTTTTCGAGCTCATCGGCATAGCTCGCCCGCATGTTGTACACATAGGGGTGGAACTTGCGCATGGGCTCGGCGCCGGTGAACGGCGCTACGAACGGCACTCTATGCTTTTCGACGTGCGGCAGGGCCGGAATGCTCAAGGTTGCGCTCGCATACCCGAACACGGCCAGCACGCCCCTTACCTCGATCAGAACCCTGCCATTCTCGCCGGAACGCTTGGCGTCGTTGGCATCATCGATGGTTATCAGTTCCAGCTTGCGCTTGTTGATGCCACCGGCGGCATTGACCGCGCTGAAGTAGGCGAGCGCGCCGTTGCGGATGTCCTCGCCGAACTCCTTGTTGGCGCCCGAGAGCGGACCCGACTGGCCGATCAGGATGGTGGTTTTCGTGACGCCTTGGGCCTGTGCGGCGCAGGCTCCGAGAGCCAAGATAAACAAGCCGGCTGCGGAAGCTGATCTGCGAATTTTCGTCATAGCGGCTCCTCCTCATGCTCAACACGCCCAGCCCGGCGATTTTAGATCAATAGTCAGGCCGACGGGCTGATACGGCGCCGCAGAAGCAGGTTCAGGGCGGCTTGCTTCACGTGCGAGGTCGCTCTACAACTCTTTGATAAAAATGAGTTACTCTGCAAAGAATTCCTTGACCTTGTCCATCCACGATTTCGCACGAGGGCTATGGCGCTCAGGGTCCTTCTGGCTGATCGCCTCGAACTCGCGCAGCAGCTCCCTTTGCCGCTCCGTCAGATTGACCGGGGTCTCGACGATGACGTGGCAGAGCAGATCGCCGTGTTCCCGGCTGCGCACGCCGCGAATGCCCTTGCCGCGCAGCCGAAATGCCTTTCCCGACTGAGTCTCCGCGGGGACCCTGATCCTCGCTGAACCGTCCAGCGTCGGGATTTCGATGTCTCCGCCGAGAGCCGCGGTCGCGAAGCTGACCGGCATTTCGCAATGCAGGTCGTCATGGTCGCGCTGGAACACGGGGTGAGGCTTGACCTGGATCTGCACGTAGAGGTCGCCTGCCGGACCGCCGTTTACTCCAGGCTCGCCTTCGCCTGAAAGTCGGATGCGATCGCCGTCGTCGACGCCGGCCGGAATTTTCACGGAGAGCGTTTTTTGCCTCTTTACGCGCGCGGCGCCATGGCAGCTCGGGCAGGGTTCCGGGATGATTTTCCCGGTCCCGTGACATTTCGGGCAGGTTTGCTGGATGGAGAAAAATCCCTGCTGCATTCGTACCTGGCCGTGCCCTTCGCAGGTCGGGCAGGTTTGCGGCTTCGTTCCGGGCCTGGCCCCCGAGCCCTTGCAGGTGTCGCAATCCTCGTAGGTCGGAATGCGAATCCGGGTTTCGGTGCCGTGCGCCGCCTGCTCCAGCGCGATCTCGAGGTTGTAGCGCAAGTCGGCTCCGCGGTATACCGAGGAGCGGCCGCCGCGCGCCTGGTTGAAGATGTCGCCGAAGATATCGCCGAATGCGTCGGCGAAGCTCGAGAATCCCGCCCCGGCGCCCGCCATACCGGCATGCGGACCGACTCCAGCGTGGCCGTAGCGGTCATAGGCGGCGCGCTTGTTGGCGTCGATCAGGACTTCGTACGCCTCCTTCGCTTCCTTGAAAAGCTCTTCGGCCTTGGGGTTGTCCGGATTGCGATCCGGGTGATGCTTCATCGCGAGGCGCCGATAGGCCTTCCTGATCGCCTCCTCGTCGGCGTCGCGGTTGACGCCGAGTACTTCGTAGTAATCCCGCTTCGCCATTGCTTGGCTCTTCCCTTGCTAGGTACGCAAAGGCCGAGTTGAGGCGGGCGCTCGCGCGTCAGCTCGAACTCGGCCAGTCAAGGCCACGCGATTTACGCGCGGCGCTCAGCCTTTCTTCTTGTCCTTGACCTCGGTGAATTCGGCGTCGACGACGTCGCCCTCATCGGACTTGCTCGATGCCTTGGCTTCCTCGCCGGCCTGAGCGCCTTGCGCCTTCTGCGCATCGGCGTACATCTTCTCGCCGAGCTTCTGCGCCGCCTGCGCGAGCGCCTGCGTCTTGGCGTCGATCTGCGCCTTGTCGTCGGACTTCATCGCGCCTTCGGCGTCCTTGAGCGCGGCTTCGATCTTCGACTTTTCGTCAGCCCCGAGCTTGTCGCCGTACTCCTTGAGCGACTTGCTCACCGAGTGGACCAGCGAATCGAGCTGGTTGCGCGCCGTCACGGTCTCCAGCTGCTTCTTGTCCTCGGTGGCGTGCGCCTCGGCGTCCTTCACCATGCGCTGGATCTCGGCCTCGTTGAGTCCCGAGCTCGCCTTGATCGTGATCTTGTTTTCCTTGCCGGTCGCCTTGTCCTTGGCCGACACGTGCAGAATACCGTTCGCGTCGATGTCAAACGTGACCTCGATCTGGGGCATTCCGCGGGGCGAAGGCGGAATTCCCT
>VBDM01000163.1 GCA_005881355.1 Betaproteobacteria bacterium | reverse complement strand
TGGTGGGGGCCGGGCTCGCGGTGCACAGCTTCGCGTTCGGGCTGCTCGTCAGCTCTCAGGACATCCTTTCCTGGCTCACGCCCGGCGCGCTCTACGGCGTTGCGGCCGCGCTCGTGCTGCTCTTGATCGCCGCGGATCTGCCGCGCGCGGTGCAGCTTGCGGTCTCGGGGCTCGCGCTTCTCGCGGCGACGGCCCTGGTGAATCTCGCTCCCGCCAATCCCTACATGACCGCGACATTGTCGCTATGGCAACAAGGGCAGTATTTCAACTTCAACGGCGCGACGCGCGTCGTTTCCGCGATCTGGCCGTTCGCGGCGATGTTCTATCTGGTGCTGCTCGCCGCCGGGCGCGTACAGGCGAGCGAGTAGAAAGCGCGGAGGGTCCGGCCCGCCGCAGTATAATTGGCCGTTCGCTCGTTCGAGCGGCGCTCGGCACGGTTGAGGAGTCAGTGCCTCCGGCATCGCGCCGCTCAACTCGCCTACCATACATACCCGGAATTCGGATGAGCTATTACGCAAGACACGTTTTTTTCTGCTGCAACCAGCGCCAGAACGGCGAAACCTGCTGCAACGACAAGGGCGCGAGCGGCATGCGCGATTACGCCAAGAAGCGCGTGAAGGAACTGGGGCTCGCAGGTCCGGGCAAGATACGGGTCAATCAGGCGGGGTGCCTGGATCGCTGCGAGGAAGGGCCGTGCATCGTGGTATACCCGGATGCCGTCTGGTATACCTATGTCGACCGCGCCGACGTCGACGAGATCATCGAGGAGCACATTCGCAACGGCCGGGTGGTTCAGCGCCTGCGAATATGAGCGGCGCAGTCGGGCGTGTTTTCATCGACGGCGGCGCAGGTAAAATCGAAACGGTGGTCGACCGTCCCGCCGAAGCAGCGCGAGGCGCGGCTCTGGTCGCTCATCCCCATCCTCTTTACGGCGGCACGCTCGACAACAAGGTCGTGCAAACCCTCGCCAAGACTTTCGTCGAGCTCGGCTACGTTTCGCTGCGTCCCAATTTCCGCGGTGTCGGCGCGTCCGAAGGCGAACACGACGAGGGCCGCGGCGAGACCGAGGACCTGCTGCGCGTTGTCGCCTACGCAAAGGAAAGGTTCGGCGGGCTGCCGCTGGTGCTCGCTGGCTTTTCCTTCGGCGCGGCGGTGCAGACCCAGGTCGCCCAAAGCACGAGGCCGCATCGCTTGGTGCTGGTGGGCGTCGCGGTCGGCCGCTTTCCGTCCGAAACCGTGCCCTCCGATTCGATCGTGATCCACGGAGAGCGGGACGAGACCGTGCCGCTCGCAACGGTGCTCGACTGGGCGCGGCCGCAGGAATTGCCGGTCGTCGTGATCCCGGGCGCCGACCATTTCTTCCACCTGCGCCTGCACATCATCAGGAACATCGTCAAGAATTCGTGGCGGTACTAGCAGCCCAAAATCTGCGCAAGTCCTACGACGGGCAGGAAGTCATCGCCGGCGTGAGCTTCGGTATCGCGCCAGGGGAATGCTTCGGGCTGCTCGGTCCGAACGGCGCGGGCAAGACCACCACCTTGAGGCTGTGCCTCGGCCTCACCCGTCCGGATGGCGGATCGGTCGAACTGATGCGGCGGCCCGTGCCCGGCGAGGCCCGCCCCGCCCGTGCGCGGGTGGGCGTGGTCCCGCAGATGGACAACCTCGATCCGGATTTCACCGTCCGCGAAAACCTGCTCGTCTACGGCCGCTACTTCGGCCTGCCGGACCGCACTACCCGCGAGCGCATCCCGCAGCTCCTCGAATTCGCCGGGCTTGCAGGGCGCGCCGACTCGCGCATCCAGACGCTCTCGGGCGGCATGAAACGGCGCCTGACGCTCGCGCGCGCTCTCATCAACGACCCGGACCTCATCTTCATGGACGAGCCCACGACCGGGCTCGACCCGCAGGCGCGCCACCTCATCTGGGAGCGGCTGAAGCAGCTGCTCGCCCAGGGCAAGACCATCGTGCTCACCACCCATTTCATGGAAGAGGCCGAGCGCCTGTGCGCGCGGCTTGCGATCATGGACCGCGGCCGCTTCATCGCGGAAGGCAGCCCGCGCGAGCTGATTTCCCGCCACATCGAGCCGCACGTCGCCGAAGTGCACGGCGACGGCGTCATGGAGTGGGCCGAGGGCGAAGCGGGGGCGCTCGCCTCGCGCGTCGAGAAAAGCGGCGAGACGGTGTTCTGCTATACCGCCGATCCGGGGCCCCTGCTCGCGAGCCTCTCGCGTCGCCCGGATCTGCGCTACCTGCACCGCCCCGCCGACCTGGAGGACGTGTTTCTCAAGCTCACCGGGAGGGAGCTGCGTGACTAGGAAGGAGCCGCCATGATGCATCCCTTCTTCCCTCCCGCGGTCAGCCTGCGCTTCGTGCCGGTGTGGCGGCGCAATCTCCTCGTATGGCGCAAGCTCGCGATTCCCTCCATCCTCGGCAATCTCGCCGATCCGATGATCTACGTTCTGGGGCTGGGCTATGGCCTCGGTTCGATCCTGCCCCAGGTCGGCGGCGTGTCCTACGTCGCCTTCCTCGCCGCCGGCATGGTCTGCTCGAGCACCATGAACAGCGCCACCTTCGAAGCGATGTACTCGGCGTTCTCGCGCATGCACGTGCAAAGAACCTGGGACGCGATCACCAACGCGCCGATCGAGCTCGACGACGTGGTGCTCGCGGAGCTCGTCTGGGCTGCCTCCAAGAGCGTGCTCTCTGGGCTCGCGATCCTCGTCGTGATCTGGGCGCTCGGCCTCTCCGGCTCGGCGCTCGCCCTATGGGTGATTCCGCTCCTGCCGCTCATCGGCCTCACCTTCGGCGCCCTCGGCCTTGCGATGACGGCGCTCGCCAGAAGCTACGATTTCTTCATGTACTACTTCACGCTGGTGATCACCCCGATGATCATGGTTTCGGGAGTGTTCTTCCCCGCCGAGCAGTTGCCCGCAGCGTTCCAGGCGATCGCCGGGTTCCTCCCGCTCATTCACGCCGTGGCGCTCGCGCGGCCGCTTCTCTTCGGGCAGGTCCCTGCGGACATTCTGCTGCACATTGGCGTGATGCTTGCCTACGCTGTTGCCGGGTTCTATGCTGCTGCGATCCTCTGCCGCAGGCGATTGCTCAAATAATGCTCTGGGTCAAGTCCCTGCACCTCATCTTCATGGTGACCTGGTTCGCGGGGTTGTTCTACCTGCCGCGCTTGTTCGTCTATCACGCCATGGCGGAGGATGCGGCGGGCAAGGAACGGCTCAAGATCATGGAGCGCAAGCTCTATTGGGGTATCATGGCCCCGGGCGCGGTCCTCACCGTCGTCTTCGGCGCGTGGCTTTGGCTCGGCTACGGCATCACGGGCGGCTGGCTCCACGCCAAGCTCGGGGTCGTCGCACTTCTCGTCGTCTACCACCTGTGGTGCGGCAAGCTGCTTGCCGACTTTGCGCACGACCGCAATACGAAATCGCACCTCTGGTACCGCTGGTTCAACGAGGTGCCGGTCGTATTCCTCGCCGCCGCGGTCATCCTCGCCGTGGTCAAACCGTTTTAGCGCCGGTCGGTGGCCCCGGCACTTGCCATGTCATGCTAATCTTGGCATGCTCGTTGCATACGATTTTCCCTATATGAACGCGAAAAACATCACCTTGAGGCCGGGACGGCCCGCCGACGCCGCCAGGATCGCGGCGATGTCGCGTGACCTGATCGAGTCCGGCCTTGGCTGGTCCTGGGGGTCGGAGCGCGTCGCGCGCTCGATCGCAAACAGGGACACCTTCACGCTGATCGCCTGCGACGGGGACCGCGTCGTCGCTTTTGCGATGATGTATTTCGGCGACGAGCACGCCCATCTGAATCTCCTCGCCGTGCGGCCTTCTCATCAGAGGCTGGGCGTCGGGCGGCACATGGTCGAATGGCTGATCGAATCGGCCCGCGTCGCCGGCATCGCGACGATCCACCTCGAGCTGCGCGCGGCCAACTACGTCGCGCGCAGCTTCTACCGGTCGCTCGGTTTCGCCGAGTCGGCTTATATCCCGGGGTATTACCGCGGGCGCGAAATGGCGTTGCGCATGATGCGCGTGCTGCGCAAGCCGGGCGCGCCGCTGCCCTCCTGGCCCGCGCCGAAGCTGCCCAAGAGCTGACGCTCGCCCACGCTTTTCCAAGGGATCGCCGAAATGCGAGGCGCGGTGCTCGCTCTCACCCTCGGCCTCGCCGCGACCGCCGCTTCCGCCATCCCCGGACTTGAACCGGGCGTATCGCGCGAGCTCGCGAGGTGGCGCGCCCAGCACTACCGGGACGTTCGCTACGCGCTCGCGATCCACATCGCCGCTGGCGCGACCAAGCTCGAGGGGACCGCGACGATCGATGTCACTCTCCCCGGCAGCACGCCCGACGTGGTGCTCGACTGGCGGCCCTCGCCGGTCGGGGCGCGCGTGCGGGAGCTGAACGTCAACGGCGGGCGCGCTCAGGCGAAGCTCGAGCGCGAGCACCTGATCGTTCCGGCGCGCCTTCTGCG
>VBDM01000144.1:1777-10718 GCA_005881355.1 Betaproteobacteria bacterium | reverse complement strand
CTGCTCCCAGGCCTTGAGCATCTGATCGAGGTTGAAGCCGCGGTCGCGCTGCAGGTGGCGCTGCGCCACCTCGATCAGCGCCTCCGGATCGGAGGGCATTCCGGGTCCCGCGCCACCGGGCGCCTCGAGGTCGAATTCGGGTTCGAGCTCGGCCCGCGAGAGCTTCTGCCCGGCGTACTTCGTGGTCAGCCGGATGACGACGTTGCGCAGCTCGCGCACGTTGCCGGGAAAATGATATTCGCGCCACGCCTTCTGCGCCGCATCGTCGAGTGCGAACGGCGGGAGCTTCGCCTGCTCCGCATAGAACTTGCAGTAATGGTCAAGGAGCAGCGAGCGGTCGTCGTCCATCTCGCGCAGCGACGGCACACCGAGCGTAAACACCGACAGCCGGTGATACAGGTCGGCCCGGAAGTTCCCGTTTCTCACTTCCTGGCGCAGGTCGCGATTGGTGGCGGCGATCACGCGCGTGCGGGAGAAACGCTGCTGCGTCTCGCCGACGCGCTGGAACTCCCCATTCTCGAGCACGCGCAGGAGCTTCGCCTGCAGCTCGAGCGGCAGCTCGCCGATCTCGTCCAGAAACAGCGTTCCATCGCTCGCATCCTCGAAATAGCCCGACTTGTTCTGCGTCGCGCCGGTAAAGGCGCCCTTGACGTAGCCGAACAGCGTCGGCTCGACCAGGGTCGGGGCGATCGCCGCGCAGTTGAGCGCGAACCAGGGCTTCGCGCGCCGCAGCGGCGATAGGCGGTGAAGCAGGTTCGCCACCACTTCCTTGCCGGTTCCCGATTCGCCCTCGATGAGCGCCGGGAAGGGCGAGTCGGCGTATTGGCTGATCTGGCTTTTCAGTTTCTGCAGCGCCGGGCTCTTGCCTATCAATGGGTCGGCGTCGGCGACCCGTTCTCCGGAAATCTCCGCGGCGCGAAACTGCAGCGCGTGCATCAGGATCTTCTTGAGGTTTTCCGGGTCGCAGGGCTTGGCGACGAACTCCGCGGCGCCGAGCGTGCGCGCGTGCCGCGCGTTGGCGGCGTCGTTCTGGCCGGAGAGCACCAGGATCTTCATGGTCGGCGAGTGCGCGAGCAGATCGCTGATCAGCTTGAAGCCCTCCTCGGGCCGATGAGGCAGGGGCGGGAGCCCCAGGTCGACGAGCGCGAGCTGCGGCGCCTCATCGAGCTGCCTCAAGAGGCTCACGGCGTGCTGGCGCGAATCACTCACCATGAGCTCGAAGTCCTTTCCGAGCGCGTAAGACAGGGTCTCGGTGATGAGCGGATCGTCGTCGACGATCAGCAGGCTCGGTTTCGTGTTTTCAGCCATGTGCCTCGATGCATCTCAGGAAAGCGCGCGTCCCCAGGTGCGGGACGATCATACGGTCGCACACCTCCTCGATGTCGGCGAGCGAGTGAGAGATGAGGAACACGGTCCGGCCATCTGACTTGACCTTCAGAAGCAGGTCCTTCGCGCGGACGCGTGCCTTCGCGTCCAGGCCGCTCATCGGTTCGTCTAGGACGTACAGATCGCGGCCGGAAAGAAAGCAGGCGGCAAGCCCGAGCTTCTGGGTCATGCCCTTGGAGTAGGCGCGCACGGGCTGTTCGAGAGCGGCTGCCTCCAGATCGAGCGCGGCGAACATCGCGCGCACGCGTTCCTCTTCGTACCGGCTCCCGAAAAGCTGCAGCATCATCGCTATGAATTCACGGCCGGTGAGAAAATAGGGAGCGGTGAACCGTTCGGGCAGGAACGCGAGGCGGGCGCGGGCCTGAGGGCGGTGATGCTTGACACCGTGGACTTCGATCGCTCCCGAATCGAGGTCGCAGAAATCGAGCAGGCACTTGATCAGTGTGGTCTTGCCGGCGCCGTTCAAGCCGGCGAGGCCCACGCACTCACCCGCGGGAACATCGAAATCGATCCCGCGCAGCACTTGGGCGCGCCCAAAGCTCTTGTTCACTGCGCGGAATCGCACCAACGGCTCGGACATAAGGCTGGCAAGCCCTCCTCCAGGATGCGTCGATGATAGCGCAAAGGCGGCGTCATTTCACGGTGAAACTCCGGCAGCCGCAAGCGCTCGCCCGAGCCGGGCCGAAAATTGTTGCCGCGCGCTTTTCTAAGCTAGAATTCGCCTTTCGCGTTTTCCGTGCGGGACACCGTGGCGACAAGCAACCTGGTCGAGGTCGAGGACGTCACGTTCAGCTACGACGAGCGCCAGGTACTGAAGAACATCAACCTCGTCGTTCCCAAGGGCAGGGTGGTCGCCATCATGGGCTTGTCCGGGTGCGGAAAAACCACGCTCCTTCGCCTGATCGGCGGGGCGCTCCGGCCCAATCACGGCGAGGTTCGCGTCGCGGGCCGCGCGATCAACAGGTTGAGCGATGACGAGCTTTTCGCCCTCCGGCGTAAGATGGGCATGCTGTTCCAGTTCGGGGCCCTGTTTACGGACATGTCCTCGTTCGACAACGTCGCTTTCCAGATGCGCGAGCACACGAACCTGCCCGAGTCGCTCATTCGCGACCTCGCGCTCATGAAGCTGCAAGCGGTGGGATTGCGCGGCGCTGCCGACCTCATGCCTTCGGAGCTCTCCGGAGGCATGGCGCGGCGCGTGGCGCTCGCGCGCTCGATTGCGCTCGACCCGATGCTGATGATGTACGACGAGCCCTTTACCGGCCTTGACCCGATATCGCTCGGGGTCATCGGCCAGCTCATCAGGCGGCTCAACGACTCGCTCGGCGCGACCTCGATCGTCGTGACCCACGACGTGGCCGAAGCGCTGGAACTGGTCGACTACGTCTACTACATGTCCACAGGAAAGGTCGAGTTTCACGGCACTCCCGACCAGATTCGCGCCGCGGGGCTCCCGTCGCTTCGCCAGTTCGTCTACGGCGAGCCCGACGGGCCGGTGCCGTTCCATTATCCGGCGCCGGAGTATCGGCAGGACCTGCTCGCGCAATGACGGGGCGCATCGCCGAGCTGATGCGCGCGCTTGGCGCGCGCATCGTGAACAACTGGGTCTGGCGTCTCGGGGTGGCGATCCGCTTCCTTTGGCTGACGCTCAGGGAGTCGGGCCCGAGCTTTCGGCGCTTTCACCTTACGATCCGCGAAATCTATTTTGCGGGGGTGCTTTCGCTCGTCGTCATCATGGTATCGGGGCTGTTCGTCGGCATGGTCCTGGGACTGCAGGGCTACGACACCCTGGTGCGGTTCGGTTCGTCAGAGGTGCTCGGCACCCTTGTCGCGCTTACGCTGGTCCGCGAGCTCGGACCGGTCGTGGCGGGACTGCTGTTCGCAAGCCGCGCCGGCAGCGCGATTACGGCGGAGATCGGCTTGATGAAGGCGACCGAGCAGCTTGCGGCGATGGAGATGATGGCCGTCGACCCCATCGCCCGCGTGGTCGCGCCGCGCTTCTGGGCGGGAGTGATTTCCATGCCCGTGCTGGCGGCGCTGTTTTCCGCGATGGGAGTCTTCGGCGGCTACCTCGTCGGCGTGCGGCTGATCGGCGTAGACGAAGGCTCGTTCTGGTCGCAGATGCAGGCGTCGGTGGACTTTCGGGAAGATATCGTGAACGGCTTCATCAAGAGTCTGGTTTTCGGCATCGCGGTGACCTGGATCGCGGTGTACGAGGGCTACGACGCGCCGCCGACCGCGGAAGGCGTATCGGGCGCAACCACCCGGACCGTAGTCACCTCGTCGCTCGCGATCCTCGCGCTCGACGTGGTGCTGACTGCACTGATGTTCAGAGGACAATGAATCATGATGACGCGTAAAGAGCTGGACCTGTGGGTGGGGATCTTCGCGGTGATCGGAATCGGCGCGATGCTGTTCCTGTCGCTGAAGGTGGCGAACCTCGCTTCGTTTTCGAGCGCGGATACGTACCCGATTCTGGCCAAGTTCGACAATATCGGCGCGCTGAAAGTCCGCGCTCCGGTGAAGAGCGCCGGTGTGGTCGTCGGCCGGGTCAGCGAGATCCGTTTCGACAACGAGAGCTTTGAGGCTGTGGTCACGTTGAACGTCGACGGCCGCTACAAGTTTCCCAAGGACAGCTCGGCGAAAATCCTGACCTCCGGGCTGCTCGGCGAGCAGTACATCGGCTTGACCCCCGGCGGCGATTCGGTCAACTTGAAGGGCGGCGATACGTTGAAGCTCACGCAGTCGGCGGTCGTTCTGGAAAATCTCATCGGTCAGTTCCTGTACAATAAAGCCGCCGAGGGGGAAGGCAAGAAATAGGGATGGGAAGCCGACCGCGTGGCGATGGCCAAGAGACTGTGTGCGGAGCTGCTCCTGGCCGCAACGCTGGCAGGCTGCGCCACAACCGGGGGCAATCCGGCGGACCCCCTGGAGCCGTTCAACCGGGCGATGTTCGGCTTCAACGACGCGGTCGACGGCGCCGTGATCAAGCCGGTGGCGAAAGGCTACCGCGCCGTGGTGCCGGGAATCATCCGTACCGGTGTTTCCAATTTCTTCTCCAACCTTGAGGATGTCTGGATCTCGGTCAACAATGTGCTGCAGGGCAAATTCCAGGAGGGGTTCGAGGATTTCGGCCGCTTCTTCATCAATTCGACGCTCGGGGTGGCGGGCATTTTCGATTTCGCTTCCGACATGGGGTTTCAAAAGCACAACGAGGATTTCGGGCAGACTCTCGGCCGGTGGGGCGTTGGCAGCGGCGCCTATCTGGTTCTGCCGATCCTGGGTCCTTCGACGGTCCGCGACGGCTTCGGTTTCCTCCTCGATACCAAGGCCGACCTCGTCTTCTACATCGACGGGGTTCCAGTGCATAACTCGCTCTACGCAACGCACAAGATCAGCGATCGCACCAACTTGCTCGATGCTTCGAGCGTGGTCGAGGAGGCCGCTCTGGACAAATATTCGTTCGTGCGCGACTACTGGCTGCAGCGCCGCCGCAACCTCGTCTACGACAGCAATCCGCCTCGGGAGCCGGAAGAACCGGACGACGAACCCACCAAAAAATAGTCAGCGATCGGTCGCCATGAACATTCTGTATCCTTCTCTGCTCGCGTTGCTCATCCCTGTCGCCCAGGCCCAGGAAATCGCCCCCGACGTGCTGGTGAAGTCGATCAGCCAGGAAGTCATCGCGGTCCTCAAACAGGACAAGGACATCCAGGCCGGCAATCCGAAAAAGGTCGAAGAACTGATCGAGACCAAGGTTCTCCCGCACTTCAACTTCACCCGCATGACCCGGATCGCGATGGGGCGCAACTGGCGGGTCGCCACGCCCGAGCAGCAAAAGGAGCTCACCGGCGAATTCAGGACGCTGCTGGTTCGAACCTACTCGACCGCGCTCTCCAACTATCGCGACCAGCAGATCGATTACAAGCCTCTGCGCGCCAAGCCCGAGGATGTCGAGGTCACCGTGAGATCCGAAGTGAAGCAATCGGGCTCGTCTCAGCCGGTCGCCATCGACTACGAGATGGAAAAGACCCCCGACGGGTGGAAGGTCTACGACGTCAAGGTCGGCGGCGTGAGCCTGGTCACGACCTACCGCGACACCTTCTCGAGCGAAGTCAAGGAGCGCGGCGTGGACGGCCTGATCAAATCGCTCGCCGCGAAAAACCGCCAGGGCGAGCGCGAGCGCGCCAAGTCGGGCAAGACGTGATCCGGCGCGAGGGCGATTCGCTCATCCTCGAAGGCGCGGTGACCCTGGATACCGTTCCGGGGCTGATCGGCGCCGCGGAGGAACACCTGCGGCAGGGGGGAGCGCGCGTAGTCGATTTCAGCAACGTCACCGAAGTGGATTCTGCCGCGGTCGCCCTTGCCATTGAGTGTCTGCGCAAGGCCTCCGAAAGCCAAACCGGATAAGCTCTACGGAGTCACCGAGTTGCTTCAGTCGGCGTCGAGCTGATCTTTCGCGCGGCTCAAGCGCGGATACAAATTGAGGCACTAAGCATGGTTACGCCGGAGCAGGTTCAAGGCTTTATCGAAAAAGGGCTGCAATGCAGCGAGGTCCGCGTGGTGGGCGACGGGGAGCATTTCGAGGCGCTCATCGTGAGCGGAGCGTTCCGCGGGAAGAACCGGGTGCAACGCCACCAGCTCGTCTATGCGGCGCTCGGCGAGCGCATGCGCAGCGAGATCCACGCGCTGTCGATGCGCACGCTCACTCCCGAAGAAGCGGCGAATGGATAAGCTCATCGTCCAGGGAGGTGCGCCGCTTTTGGGCGAGATCCGCGTCTCGGGCGCAAAAAACGCCGCGCTCCCGCTGATGTGCGCCGCGCTGCTCACGCGCGAGCAGCTCACGCTCTCCAACGTTCCGCACCTGAAGGACGTGAGCACCATGCTGCGGCTGCTCGCACAGCTGGGCGTGGAAGTATCGCTCGATGACCGGCTCGGTTTGTCGCTTCAGGCGGAGCGGCTTTCCGAGCCGCTCGCCCCCTACGATCTCGTGAAGACCATGCGCGCTTCGATCCTCGTCCTCGGGCCCCTGGTGGCGCGCTGCGGCGAGGCTCGCGTCTCGCTCCCCGGGGGTTGCGCCATCGGATCCCGCCCGGTCGACTTGCACATCAAGGGGCTCGAAGCCCTGGGCGCCGAGATCTCGGTCGAGCAGGGATACATCGCGGCGCGGGCGAAGCGGCTGGAAGGGGCGCGCGTCGTCATGGACCTCGTAACGGTCACGGCCACGGAGAACCTCATGATGGCGGCCTGCCTCGCTCAAGGCACGACCGTCCTCGAGAACGCCGCGCGCGAGCCCGAGGTGGTGGACCTCGCCCAATGCCTTTTGGCTATGGGCGCGAGAATCGGCGGCGCGGGAACCGATGTGATCACCATCGAGGGCGTTGCGCAGCTTCGCGGGGCGACCCACCGCATCATGCCCGACCGCATCGAGACCGGAACCTTTCTCGCAGCCGCCGCAGCGACCGGCGGCCGCGTCACGCTGCAGGGCACCGACGCCGGCATTCTCGATGCGGTCCTCGAGAAGCTGCGCGAAACGGGCGCGGAGCTGCAGACGGGGAGCGGAACGATATCGCTTGCGATGCGCGGGAGGCCCAAGGGCGTCAATGTCCGCACCGCTCCCTACCCGGGGTTTCCGACGGACATGCAGGCGCAGCTGATGGCGCTCGACGCGATCGCGGAGGGCACCGCCGTGATCACCGAGACCATTTTCGAGAACCGTTTCATGCACGCCCTGGAGATGCAGCGGCTTGGCGCCGACATCGAGATCTCGGGCAACGCCGCGATCGTGCGCGGCGTCGGCAAGCTGCAGGGCGCGACCGTCATGGCGACCGACCTGCGCGCCTCGGCGAGCCTCGTCATTGCGGGCCTCGCGGCCGAGGGCGAAACGACGGTCGATCGCATCTACCACCTCGATCGCGGCTACGAGTGCATCGAGGAGAAGCTCGCGCAGCTCGGTGCGCGCATTCGAAGGGTGCATTGACGGGATTCGCCGCGAGGAACGCAAGGCGCGGGCGAAAGACGTTCTACTGCGCGTCCGGTGTGTTCTCTGCGGTAAAATCCAAGCTTTTCGGACGGTTACGACGTGATCACCCTCGCGCTCTCGAAGGGCCGGATTTTCGACGAAACGTTGCCGCTGCTCGCCGCGGCGGGAATACGTCCGCTCGACAATTCCGATACCTCGCGCAAGCTTATTCTGCGCACCAGCCGCCGCGACCTGCGGCTGCTCATCGTGCGCGCATCCGATGTCCCGACGTACGTTCAATATGGGGCGGCGGAACTCGGGGTCGCCGGCAAGGACGTGTTGCTCGAGCACGGCGGCGCCGGGCTGTATCAGCCGCTCGACCTCGGTATCGCGGCGTGCCGCATGGTGGTGGCGGTCCCGGAGGGCTTCGACTACGCGGCCGCGGTGCGCCAGGGCGCGCGCCTGCGCGTGGCGACCAAGTACACGCAGACCGCGCGCGAGCACTTCGCGGCGAAGGGCGTGCACGTCGACCTGATCAAGCTCTACGGTTCGATGGAGCTCGCGCCTCTGGTGGGTCTCGCCGACGCGATCGTCGATCTGGTCTCGACGGGTCACACGCTGAGCGCCAACCGCCTGCACGCAGTCGAGGAGATCCGGCCGATCAGCGCGCGGCTCATCGTCAACCAGGCGGCGCTCAAGATGAAGCGCGACGCCATCCAGCCCTTGCTCGAGGAGCTCTCGAAGGCCGCCGTCATTCATGCCTGAGATCGCCCGCCTTTCGACCGCTCAGGCCGACTTCGGCGAGCGGCTCGCGCGGCTCACCGCGTTCGATTCGACCCTGGATGAGGAGGTCGAGCGCACGGTCGCCGCGATTCTCGCCGACGTGCGGGCGCGGGGCGACGCGGCGGTGCTCGAGTACACGGAACGCTTGGACGGCGTCAAGGTCGCGCGCGTCGCCGAGCTCGAGCTGCCGCGTCGCGAGCTGGAAAGAGCTCGCTCGGGGCTGGCTCGCGAAGTCGTGGCAATTCACCGAAGCGGACGGCACGACGCTCGGCCAGCGCGTGACGCCGCTCGACCGCGTCGGGCTATACGTGCCCGGCGGCAAGGCCGCCTATCCTTCGTCCGTGCTCATGAACGCGCTGCCTGCGAAAGTAGCCGGTGTCGCCGAGCTCGTCATGGCGGTCCCTACGCCTTCGGGTGAGCGCAACCCGCTGGTGCTTGCGGCGGCGTCGATCGCGGGCGTCGACCGGGTGTTTACCGTGGGCGGCGCGCAAGCGATCGCCGCGCTGGCGTACGGAACCCAGACCATCCCGCGAGTGGACAAGATCGTGGGGCCCGGCAACGCCTATGTCGCCGCCGCCAAGCGCCGCGTCTTCGGCGCGGTCGGCATCGACATGGTCGCCGGCCCCTCGGAAGTCCTGGTGATCTGCGACGGCGCGACCGATCCGGACTGGATCGCGATGGACCTCTTTTCCCAGGCCGAGCACGACGAGTCGGCACAGGCGATCCTAGTATCGCCCAACGCGGAGTTTATCGAGCAGGTCGCGAGGAGCATGGACAAACTGCTCGCCGGAATGCCGCGGCGCGAGGTCA
>VBDM01000144.1:0-1758 GCA_005881355.1 Betaproteobacteria bacterium | reverse complement strand
ATATCGCCAACCGCATCGCTCCCGAGCATCTTGAACTTTCGGTCACCGAGCCGAAGAAATGGCTGAAGAGGATCCGCCACGCCGGTGCGATTTTCCTGGGGCCGTACACGTCGGAGGCTCTGGGCGATTATTGCGCCGGGCCGAACCACGTCTTGCCGACGTCGCGCACGGCGAGGTTTTCCTCGCCGCTCGGCGTATACGATTTCCAGAAGCGCACGAGCATCATCGCCGTGTCGCGCAAAGGCGCGCAGAAACTCGGCCAGCTCGCCATGACGCTCGCGAACGGCGAGGGATTCCAGGCGCATGCGCGTTCGGCCGAGCTCAGATTGGAAAAAACGCTCAAGGGCAAGCCGTGAGCGCCGGGCCGGAAAGGGTGATCCGCGACGATATTCGGGCGCTCACCGCCTATCACGTCCAATCGGCGGAGGGCATGGTGAAGCTCGATGCGATGGAAAATCCCTATCGGCTGCCGGAAGGGCTGCGCCGCGAGATCGGCGAGGTGGTGGCAAACGCCGAGATCAACCGCTATCCCGATCCGACCGCACCGGCTCTGATACAGCGTCTGCGCAAAGTGATGGGAATCGGTTCCGAGTACGACATCCTTCTCGGCAACGGGTCGGACGAGATCATTCACATCATCATCCAAAGCGTGGCGCGTCCGGGAGCCGTGGTGCTCGCGCCCCGGCCGTGCTTCTTCATGTTCAGCCACTATGCGCAGTTCGCGGGATTGCGCTATGTCGGGGTGCTGCTCAACCCCGACTTCACGCTCGATACCGGCGCTTTTCTGCGCGCCTTGACCGAGCACCGGCCCGCGGTGGTGTTCATCGACTATCCCAACAATCCCTCCGGAAATCTGTTTTCGGATGAGGCCCTCGCGCAGATCATCGCCGCGGCGCCGGGGCTGGTGGTGATCGACGAGGCCTATCACCCCTTCGCCGGCAAGAGCTTCATGACGCGGCTGGCGGAATTCCCGAATCTCGTGGTCATGCGCACTCTGTCGAAGCTCGGGCTCGCCGGCATTCGCCTCGGCTACGCGGCCGGGCGTCCCGAGTGGATCCGCGAATTCGACAAGGTGCGCCCCCCCTACAACGTCAACATGCTGACGCACTTGGTCGCCGAGCGCGTTCTCGCGCACCACGATGTGCTCGATGCGCAGGCGCGGAGTATCAACGCGGAGCGCGAGCGGCTTGACGGCGAGCTGCGCAAGCTCGCCCGGGTCACGGTCTTTCCCAGCAAAGCGAATTTCATCCTGGTCCGTGTCCCGGACGCTCCGAGGGTCTTCGAAGGCATGCGGCGCCGCGGGGTGCTCGTGAAGAACCTGCATACCGGCATGCCGCTCCTCGATCAGTGCATCCGGCTTACCATCGGCACCCCGGAGGAGAACCGGCGCTGTCTTGCGGCGTTTGCGCAAGCTCTCGCCGAGCACTGATTTCGTGTAGGCTATCGCGTTGAAGCTGGAGAGAGATGTCCACGCGCGCCGCAAAAGCCGACCGCAAGACCACGGAGACGCAGATCGCGCTCTCGGTCAATCTCGACGGCAACGGCAAGGCGACCCTGGCGACAGGCGTGCCGTTTCTCGACCACATGCTCGATCAGGTTGCGCGTCACGCGATGCTCGATCTCGATATCGAGGCGAAAGGCGATCTGCGGATCGACGCCCACCATACGGTCGAGGACGTCGGGATCACGCTCGGCCAGGCGGTCGCGCGCGCTATCGGCGACAAGAAGGGCATACGGCGTTACGGTCATGCCTATGTC
>VBDM01000169.1 GCA_005881355.1 Betaproteobacteria bacterium | reverse complement strand
GATACGGGTGGATACGCGTTTCCCAATTTCAGGAGCACACCGGCGAGAACCTGGTGAAGCACCTCGAGGGTTTGTACAAGAACGGGCCGCTGAAAGGCCTCATCCTCGACCTGCGTAACGATCCGGGCGGGCTCCTGAACGGCGCGGTGGGCATCTCCTCCGCTTTCCTGCCGCCGCGGGTGCTGGTGGTCTCGACCGACGGCCGCACCGAGGACGCAAAGCGCAAATTCATCGCCGCCCCGGAAGACTACCTGCGGGGCAACCGGAGCGATTACCTCAAGAATCTGCCCGCGGGCCTCCGCTTCCGAAATCGTCGCGGGCGCGCTGCAGGACCACAAGCGCGCGACGCTGCTGGGCACGCCGACTTTCGGCAAGGGCTCGGTGCAGACGATCCTGCCGCTTGGCAACAAGGCCGCGATCAAGCTGACCACCGCCCGCTACTACACTCCGAGCGGCCGTTCGATCCAGGCGAAGGGCATCGTGCCCGATATCGTGGTCGAGGATCCTACCGCGCCGACCACGGGGCGGCTGCGCGAGGCGGATCTGGAGAAGCACCTCATCAACGAGCAGGAAAAGGACGGCAAGTCCGACAATACGCGGCGGGCCGGCGCCAAGCCCTCGACCGATGGCGAGGACAAGCCGCCGGCGCCGCTCGAGTTCGCCTCGGACAAGGACTTCCAGTTCCAGCAGGCGCTGAAGCTGCTGAAAGGCGTGCCGCTCGCCACCGCGCAAAGCGCGGCGCCCGTAGCCCCCAAGAATTGATAAGGGCGGACGCGAAAAGCGCGCCGCCTTATGTCTGCGGAATGGAGGCGCGGTTCATTTCGCGACCGTGGGATTCCCCTCATGAATGACGAACAGCTCCTGCGGTATTCGCGGCATATCCTGTTACCCGAGATCGGCGTCGAGGGGCAGGAGAAGCTCTTGGCTTCTTCGGCGCTGGTGATAGGCGCGGGCGGATTGGGTTCCCCGGCGGCTCTGTACATTGCGGCCGCGGGACTCGGAACGATCATTCTTGCCGACGGCGATGCGGTGGACCTCACCAACCTGCAGCGCCAGATTCTGCACACCACCGAATCGATCGGGAAACCCAAGGCGGCATCCGGGCGCGACGCGCTCGCGAAAATCAACCCGGAAGTGAAGGTCGTCCCCATGCGCCGCCGCCTGCAAGGCGAAGAGCTCGACCGGCTGGTCGCCGAGGCGAGCGTGGTGCTCGACTGCTCGGACAACTTCGCCACCCGCCACGCCGTGAACCGCGCCTGCGTGCGGCACCGCAGGCCGCTGGTGTCCGGCGCCGCGGTGCGCTTCGACGGACAGGTGAGCGTGTTCGACCTGAGGGACGATTCGAGCCCCTGCTATCAGTGCCTGTTCCCGGAAAACGCCGAGCTCGAGGAAGTGCGCTGCGCGGTGATGGGTATCTTCGCGCCGCTCACTGGAATCATCGGCGCCGTCCAGGCCGCCGAAGCGCTGAAGCTGCTCGCGGGCGCCGGCGACACGCTGAAAGGGCGCTTGCTGATCCTGGACGCGCTCGCCATGCAATGGCGAACGGTCAAGCTCGCCAAGGACCCGTCCTGCGCGGTGTGCGCGAAGGTTACGGCCTAGATTTTAACGAGCAGCGGCCACTGCTTTTCCCACAGCTCCGTGGGCTTTCGCTTGAAGCCGCTTTTGGCGTACTGCTGCCAGCGCCCCATGACGTAGCAAAGCAGCAGGTTGGCCTGCGGACCGGGATCGGGCGAGCCTTGGGCTCCCGCCGTCCCGGCCGGCTCCGCGCTCCCCTGGGTTGCGGCCACGCGCAAGCATTGCTTGAGCGTGGCTTCGAGGCGGTCGTGCAGCTGGTTGATGCGGGCCTGCAGCCGCTCGTCTTCGTTTACGAGCGCGTCGCCGATCAGCACCCGCGTCATGCCGGGGTTCTTCTCGGCGAAGCCGAGCAGGGAGGAGAGGATCGCGTGGATCTGCTTCAGGCCGTTTTCTTCCTCTGCGGTGATCTTGTTCACCAGGCCGAACAGGGTCTCCTCGATGAACTCGATCAGGCCCTCGAACATCTGGGCCTTGCTCGCGAAGTGCCGGTAGAGCGCGGCTTCGGACACGTCCAGCTCCTTCGCCAGCGCCGCGGTGGTGACTTTCTCGCCTTTCGGGTCCTCGAGCATCCGCGCCAGGACCTGCAGGATCTGCAGGCGTCGTGCGCCGGGTTTGGCGGCGGGCATGGTGTTCTCTAAAGTCGAGCGGCGGAGCGACCATTGTATGACTCTGGGTGAGCGCTTGCTAGCCGCTTGTTCGCGCATCGGTGCGAGTACCTCGCACGGCGGCTTCAAATTACAATTCACGGGAAAAATATGAAGCTGTCGGCCCATTTCGCGCTGAGGACGCTGATCCATTCGGACACCGCTCGCATGCGCGGGATCGATAACACGCCTCCGTTACGGCTCGCGAAAAACCTGACGCTGCTCGCAAGGAGACTGGACGCCGTTCAAGCCTTACTCCACCACCCATTGGCGATTTCGAGCGGTTTTCGCTCGCCCGCGCTGAATGCCGAGATCGGCGGAAGCCAAACATCCGGTCACATGTTAGGCCTGGCAGCGGACTTCACCTGCCAGAAGTCCGGCTCGCCATTCCAGGTCTGTCGGCGGATCGCCGGGTCCAAGATCCCGTTTGATCAGCTCATCTACGAGTTCGGAGACCGGCAGGACGGGGGGTGGATTCACATAAGCTTCGCGAGACGCGCCCGCCGAAGAATAATGACCGTCTGTCTCGGGCATCAGCGCTATCGCCGCGGCCTGCGCCGGTGCCCGAAGCCGGCGCCCTGAGTCGAGAAGGCTGATACCGCTCACTTCGAACGGATCAGCGTCCCCACGCCCTCGTCGGTGAGTATCTCGAGCAGGACCGCGTGCTCGACCCGGCCGTCGATGATGTGCACGCTCTTGACGCCGTTTCTCGCGGCGTCGAGCGCCGAGCTGATCTTGGGCAGCATTCCGCCGGACAGCGTCCCCTCGGCCACCAGCGCATCGATCTTTTTCGGCGTCAGGCCGGTGAGGAGCTTGTCGTTCCTGTCGAGCACGCCCGGCGTGTTGGTGAGCACGACGAGCTTCTCGGCCTTCAGCACCTCGGCGAGCTTTCCGGCGACGAGGTCGGCGTTGATGTTGTAGGACTGCCCGTCCTCGCCCACGCCGATCGGCGCCACCACCGGGATAAAGCCCCCCTCCTCCAGCGCCCAGATCACCTTCGGGTCGATCGAGGCGATTTCGCCGACCTGGCCGATGTCGATCTTCCCGCCGCCGTTGTTCTTGTCCGAAAGCAGCATCTTCCTCGCCCGGACGAAAGCGCCGTCCTGACCGGTGAGGCCGACCGCCTTGCCGCCCGCCTGATTGATGAGCGTCACGACTTCCTTGTTGACCTGGCCGCCGAGCACCATCTCGACGACGTCCATGGTCTCGGCGTCGGTGACGCGCATGCCCTGGACGAATTCGCCCTTCTTGCCCAGGCGCGCCAGCTGCTCGTCGATCTGCGGGCCGCCGCCGTGCACGACCACCGGGTTCATGCCGACCAGCTTGAGCAGCACCACGTCGTGGGCAAAGCCGCGCTTGAGGCGCTCGTCGGTCATCGCGTTGCCGCCGTACTTGACGACGATGGTCTTGCCGTGGAAGCGCTTGATGTAGGGCAGCGCCTCGGCGAGGACCTTGGCTTTGTGGACCGGGGTCAGGGCTGGATCGCTCATCGGCGTGCGCATCTTGAACGCCGATTGTACCTGCGGGAACCCCCAAAAAGAAAAAGGCGGCCAGGAGGCCGCCTTGATTCAAGCGAAGCGAGTCTTACTGGATGGTGAGCTGCTTTGCGGCAGCCGTCGCTTTCTTCGGCAGCGTCAGCTCGAGCACGCCGTCGGCGTACTTGGCGCTGGCGCGCTCTTCGTCGATCTCCTGACCCAGCCTGAAAGCGCGCGAGACCTTGCCGAAGTAGCGCTCGCTGTGCAGCACGCGCTCGCCGTCCTTCTCATCGCGCTCGGCGCGCGACTCGGCGGTGATCGACACCTGGTCGCCGTCGATGTTCACCTTGATGTCTTCCTTCTTTACTCCCGGCAGCTCGGCGAGCACCTTGTATTCGCCGTTCTGCTCTGCGACATCGACCTTCATGCGGCGCACGGGATTGGCCGCCTCAAACCCGACCGGCCCGACGACAAAGCCGCTGAAAATGTCGTCGAACAGATCGCCAAACGGATCGTAACGAACAATGTTTGCCATAGCTTCCTCCAAATCGATTCAGTTCGGGCACAATGCCCGAGCACCGGAAAGATGGGGGAGGGGCCGGCGATTTCAAGAGCGCTTGGGCGTCGTTGGCTCCAACGAGCTCGCTTGAACCGGGGCGGCACTGCCCCTATTTAATACGCTTCGCGCTCGCGCCCGGCGCGATCACAGCACGAAGCGCGCGAGATCTTCGCTCTGCGCGAGCTCTTTCAGCTTCGCGTCGACAAAAACGGCGTCGATCCTGACGCTCTCCCTGCCGCGCTTGCCCGCCTCGAAGGAGATCTCCTCGAGCAGCTTCTCCATCACCGTATGCAGGCGCCGCGCGCCGATGTTCTCGGTCTTCTCGTTCACCGACCAGGCGATCTCCGCGAGGCGCCGGATCCCGTCGGGCAGGAACGTCACCTCGACCTCCTCGGTCGCGAGGAGCGCCTGGTACTGGCGCGTGAGGCAGGCATCGGTCGCCGTGAGGATTCTCTCGAAGTCCTCCACCGAGAGCGAAGAGAGCTCGACCCGGATCGGAAAGCGCCCCTGCAGCTCGGGGATAAGGTCCGAGGGCTTCGAGAGGTGAAACGCACCGCTCGCGATGAACAGGATATGGTCGGTCTTCACCATCCCGTACTTGGTCGAGACGGTGGTCCCTTCCACGAGGGGCAGCAGGTCGCGCTGCACACCCTGGCGCGAGACGTCGGGTCCGACCGTCTCGCCGCGGCTCGCGATCTTGTCGATCTCGTCGAGAAAGACGATGCCGTTCTGCTCGACGTTCGCGAGCGCCTTGGCTCGCAAATCCTCGTCGTTTACGAGGCGCGCCGCTTCTTCGTCGGTGATCATCTTCATGGCATCCCGGACCTTCATTTTGCGCAGCCTCTTCCTCGCGCCGCCGAGATTCTGGAACATGCCCTGTATCTGCTGGGTCAGCTCCTCCATGCCGGGCGGGGCGAATATCTCCATGTGCGCCTGCGGCGCCGAGACCTCGACCTCGATGTCCCGGTCGTCCAGCTCGCCCTCGCGCAGCTTCTTGCGGAATCTTTGCCGCGTCGCCGGTTCTTCGTCGCCGCCGGTTTTCGCCGGAAGGCCGGCCCCGCCCGCGTCGAACGGGCCGCCGACGCGGGCGCTCGGTAAAAGCACCTCGAGCACCCGCTCCTCGGCGGCGTCCTCGGCGCGGCGGCGCACTTTTTTCATGGCCGACTCGCGCGTGTCCTTGATCGCGATCTCGACGAGGTCGCGGACGATCGTGTCGACGTCGCGTCCTACATAGCCGACCTCGGTGAACTTGGTCGCCTCGACTTTGATGAAAGGCGCATCGGCGAGCCGCGCCAGGCGCCGCGCGATCTCGGTCTTGCCGACGCCGGTGGGCCCGATCATGAGGATGTTCTTGGGCGTGATCTCCTGCCGCAGGGGCTCGGCCACCTGCTGCCTGCGCCAGCGGTTCCTGAGCGCGATCGCCACGGCGCGCTTGGCGCGCGTCTGGCCGACGATGTGCTTGTCCAGCTCGTGAACGATTTCCTGGGGGGTCATCTGGGACATGGGAAATCCTCGGGCCGCGGGTAACCGCGGACTGGTCGCGGCCCGTCTACTCCAGCGTTTCCACAACCTGGTTCTGGTTGGTGTAGATGCACAGGTCGGCGGCGATCGACAGCGACTTGCGGACGATCTTTTCCGCGTCGAGCTCGGTATTTTCGAGGAGCGCGCGCGCGGCCGCCTGGGCATAAGGACCGCCCGAACCGATCGCGATCAATCCCAGCTCCGGCTCGATGACGTCGCCCATGCCGGTGATGATGAGCGAGGCCTCCCGGTCGGCGACTGCGAGCATCGCTTCCAGGCGCCGCAGCACTCTATCGGTGCGCCAGTCCTTGGCGAGCTCCACGGCCGAGCGCAGGAGGTTTCCCTGGTGCTTGTCGAGCTTCGCCTC
>VBDM01000168.1 GCA_005881355.1 Betaproteobacteria bacterium | reverse complement strand
CCGCCGCCTCGACGAAGCGGCCAAGGGCCCGGTGGTTTCGGTGCCTTCGGTGCGACTGGACGCCTCCGCCTTCGATCGCCGGCGCGTCAGCGCGCGCGGCCGCCTCGTCGCGCGCGCGACGCTCCTCCTCGACAACAAGGTGCTGCGCGGCGTCGCCGGCTATCACGTGCTGACGCCGCTCAGGCTCGAGGGCGGCGAGCTTCACCTCTTCGTCGACCGCGGCTGGATCGCCTCCGGCGACCGCTCTAGGCTCCCGAGCGTTCCGACGCCGGAGAGCCTGCAGACGATCGAGGGCATTGCCGTCGCGCCGAGCCGCCGCTATATCGAGCTGGCTCCTGAGGCGGCTTCCGGTCCCCTGCGCCAGAACCTCGTGCTCGAACGCGAGGAAAAGCGGCTCGCGCTCCAGCTTCAGCCGTTCGTGATCGAGCAGACGAGCGAAGCGCCGGACGGCCTTGCGCGCGAGTGGGACCGCCCCGATACGGGCGTCGAGCGGCATCGCAGCTACGCCTTGCAGTGGTATTCGTTTGCGGTACTCGCCGCGATTCTCTATGTCGTCCTCAGCTTCAAGCGAGCCCGTTCCGCGCGCGGCTGAAGCCGCGCGCCGCCGCGGCAGACGCATCGCGCTCGTCATCCTCGCGTTTTGTGCCGCGCCGACGGTCGCGGCCTGGCTCGCCTATTCCGTCTGGCCGCCGAAGTCGCGGGTGAACTACGGCGAGCTGATCGAGGCGCGAGCGCTTTCCGATCCCAGGCTGCGGCGCCTCGATCGCGGCTTCTTCCGGCTTTCGCAGCTGCGCGGCAAGTGGGTGATGCTGCAGATCGATGCGGGAGTCTGCGCCGAAAGCTGCCGCAAGAAGCTCCTCTACATGCGCCAGGTGCGCCTCGCGCAAGGCAAAGACGCCGAGCGGATCGAGCGCGTGTGGCTGATCTCCGACGCGGCGCCGCCCGATGCGATGCTCCTCTCCGACTACCCGGGCATGCACGTCGCGCGCGCCCCCGCGAGCCCTTTCCTTGCGGAGTTTCCGGCGGCGCGCAACCCGGCCGATCACGTCTACCTCGTGGATCCGCTGGGCAACCTGATGCTGCGATTTCCGGCCAATCCCGACCCGCAGCGAACGGTGAAAGATCTCGCGCGCTTGCTCAGGGCGTCGCGCATCGGCTAAGGCGGCGAAAGAAGCGTGATAAAATTTCCGCCCATGCAGCATGCTTCGACGGTTGCCGGTTTCCGCCTGCGCCGGTTCCTCAGCCTCACCAAGCCGCGCGTGGTGTCGCTGATCGTGTTCTGCTCGGTGATCGGAATGCTCCTCGCTGCGCCGGGTTGGGTGCCGCCAAGGCTTCTGCTCGCGGCGACCATCGGTATCTGGCTCGTCGCGGGCGCCGCCGCAGCGGTGAACTGCCTGGTCGAGCAGAAAATCGACGCGGTCATGACTCGAACGCGCGGGAGGCCCCTACCGCGCGGCGAGCTCACGGCGATTCAGACGATCGCGTTCGCCGGCGCGGCGGGGGGCGCGGGGCTTTGGATGCTCTACACCCTTGTCAATCCGCTCACCATGTGGCTCACTTTCGCCACCTTCATCGGCTACGCCGTCGTCTACACGGTCTTGCTCAAGCCCATGACCCCGCAGAACATCGTGATCGGCGGGGCCTCCGGCGCGATGCCGCCGGTGCTCGGCTGGGCCGCGGTAACGGGCGAGGTCACGCCTGAAGCGCTGCTTCTGTTTCTGGTCATTTTCGCCTGGACGCCGCCGCACTTCTGGGCGCTTGCCCTGTATCGCACCGAGGATTTCGCCAAGGCCGGGCTCCCGATGCTCCCGGTCACGCACGGGCACCGCTTCACGCGGCTCTACGTGCTGCTCTACACGCTGATCCTGTTCGCCTCGGCGCTGCTCCCGTTCGCCTACGGAATGAGCGGCTGGATTTATCTCGCCGCGGCGCTCGTGTTGAACGGCGTTTTCGTGGGCTACGCGGTGCGGCTCTACGTCGGCTACAGCGATGCGCTCGCGCAGCGGACCTTCCGCTACTCGATCGCGTATCTCGCTCTGCTCTTCGCCGCGCTGCTGGTCGATCACTATTTTTCTATTTGAGCGCATTTCCATGCGGGCGTTGCTCGCGCTGGTTTGTATCGCGTTGGCCCTTGCCGGCTGCGGCAGGTTGGGCGCTTCGTTCAAGAACACCGACATCACCGGCGCCGATTACGGCAGGGATTTCGCGCTGACCGACCACACCGGAAAGAGGCGCGCGCTCGCCGATTTTCGCGGCAAGGTGGTGGTGATGTTCTTCGGCTACACGCGCTGCCCGGATGTGTGCCCTGTCACGCTCGCCGAGCTGAAGGCCGTGAAGGAGCAACTGAGCGAGGACGGGAAGCGCCTGCAGGTCCTGTTCGTCACGGTCGATCCGGAGCGCGACACGCCCAAGCTGCTCGCGAACTATGTTCCGGCATTCGATCCGAGCTTTCTCGGGCTCTACGGAGATCCCGTCGAGATTGCAAAGGTGGCGAAGGACTTCAGGGTGTTCTACCAGAAGGCGCCGGGGAAGACGCCCGGCAGCTATACGATGGACCATACTGCCGGCAGCTATGTATTCGATCCGCAGGGGCGGCTGCGCCTCTTCGCGCGCCACGGCAACGCGGCAAATCTGATCGCCGACATCCGGACGCTGCTGCGCCCCTCCGGCTGAACGGCGCGCCGAGAAGAGTTCGGAACCGTCCGCACCGGGCGCCGTTTCACGGCTTGCATCAGGACAACCGTAGTATCCTTGAATCTGCGTCGGGAAAAATCGCTTTCGAGGGAAAATGAAAATCCTGATCGTCGACGACTCCGCCACGATCCGCGCGGGGCTCAAGGGCCTGGTCGAGCGCATGGGGCACAGCGCCACCGAGGCGGAGAACGGGGAGGAGGCGCTGCAGCTCTACCAGCGGGAGCGGCCGGGCCTCGTGCTGATCGACGTCATGATGCCGGTCATGGACGGGTACGACGCGGCGCGGCGCATGCGTGACGCGAGCCCCGACGAGTGGGTGCCGATCATTTTCCTGAGCTCCAAGGAAGACGATCAGGACCTCGACCGCGCGATCGAGGCGGGCGGCGACGATTACCTCGTCAAGCCGGTGAGCTTCGTCGTGCTGAACGCGAAAATCCGCGCGCTGCACCGCATCGAGTCTATGCGCAGCAAGCTGCTCGACGTGTCGCGCGACCTGGCCTCGGCCAACCGGGAGCTCGAGAAGCTCTCCCGGCAGGACGGGCTGACCGGTATCGCCAACCGGCGCTATTTCGACAGCTACCTGCAAACCGAGGTGCGCCGCGCCGCGCGCGAGCGGCAGCCGCTGTCGCTCATTCTTGCGGACGTGGATCATTTCAAGGCTTTCAACGATCAATACGGGCACCAGGCGGGAGACGATTGTCTGCGGCAGGTGGCCTCGGCTCTCGGTACGGCAGGCCGGCGTCCGGCGGACCTTGCCGCCCGCTACGGCGGAGAGGAGTTTGCGATGGTCCTGCCGGGAACCGGCGTGGACGGCGCCGTCGATGTGGCACGGGCAGTGTCCCGCGTGATCGCCGACTTGGCGATCACGCACGCGCGCTCGGCCGCCGGCCGGAACGTCACCCTCAGTCAGGGCATCGCCTCGCTCACCCCTGAAAAGGAGACTGCCTCCGAGGACCTGATCCAGCGCGCCGATCAGGCGCTCTATCAGGCCAAGCAGCAGGGCCGCAACCGCTACGTGGTATTCGGCGGGAAATAAAAAAGCCGCGGACCCGCCGCGGCTTTTGTCGGAAAGGGTTCGCCGCAGGATTACGCCGCGGTGATCGCGCCTTTCATTTTCGCGAGCGCTTTTGCCTCGATCTGGCGGATGCGCTCGGCCGAGACCTTGAACTCCCCGGCAAGCTCGTGCAGCGTCGCCGGGTCCTTTTCGCGCAGCCAGCGCGCTTCGACGATGCGGCGGCTGCGCGCGTCCAGGCTCGCCAGGGCGGCCTCAAGGCCGCGCGCCCTCAGATTTTCATCCTGTTTCGCCTCGAGCACTTCCGAGGGCCCCGGGGAACGGTCTGCGAGATAGGCGATCGGCGCGTAGCCCTCGTCATCGTCCGTCGCGGGCTCGAGCGCGATCTCCTGACCCGACAGCCGCATTTCCATCTCCGAAACCTCTTCAGGCTTCACCCCGAGCTGCTGGGCCACCGAGTGGACCTCGGCGAGCGTCAGCGGATCGAGAGAGGGCTTCATGCTGCGCAGGTTGAAGAAGAGCTTGCGCTGCGCCTTGGTGGTGGCGACTTTCACCATGCGCCAATTGCGCAGGATGAACTCGTGGATCTCCGCCCGGATCCAATGGATCGCGAACGACACGAGCCGCACTCCGCGCTCCGGATCGAAGCGCTTCACCGCCTTCATCAGGCCGACGTTGCCTTCCTGGATCAGGTCCCCCTGCGGCAGGCCGTAG
>VBDM01000149.1 GCA_005881355.1 Betaproteobacteria bacterium | reverse complement strand
TTCGGCGCGCTCGATCTCCTTGCGCAAGAACCCCACGCACACGAGCCCGGGAAGCGCGACGATGAAAGCCAGGAAAAAAAACGTCGCCCACGAGAGCCCCAGGTACTGGGGATCGGTCGCATAGCCGGCAGCCGGACCGACGTATACGCGCCCGAAGGAGGCGAGCGCGGAGAGCAGCGCGTACTGCGTGGCGGTGAAGCGGTGGTCGCACAGCGCCATCAGGAGCGCCACGAAAGCCGCCGTGCCCATGCCCCAGGCGATGTTCTCGAAGCCCACCGCGAACACCATGATCGGATAATTTTTGCCGGCGAGCGCGAGCCACATGAAAGTCAGTATCGACACCGCCTGCAGGACGCCGAACCCCATCAGCGCGCGATAGAGGCCGAGCCTCACCATCAGCGCGCCGCCGAACAGCACTCCGACGATGGTCGAGGCGAGACCGACGGCCTTGTTGACGTAGCCCACGTCGTCCAGCGAAAACCCCGCGCCGCGCAAGAGGAAAGCCGTGGTCAGCGACCCGGCGAACGCGTCCCCGAGCTTGTAGAGCACGAGCAGCACCAGGATCCAGACGGCCTTCGGTCGGGAGAAATATTCGCGCAGCGGCTCGATCACTGCGTCGCGCAGCGTCCTGGGGGCCGCCGGGGCGGTGGAGGGCTCCTCGCCCCAGAACACGGCGATCACTCCGACCGCCATGAGCGCGGCCATGAGCAGATAGGTGTTGCGCCACCCGAGAGCGGGGACCCAACCCGACCCGGCGACCAGAACCAGCGCGAGCGCGCCGGATGCGAGCATCGCCAGACGATAGCCGAGGACGCCGAGCGCGCCGGCCAGCCCGCGCTCTTCGCGGCTCGCCACGTCGGTGCGGTAGGCGTCGACGACGATGTCCTGCGATGCCGAAGCAAAGGCGACGAAGAGCGCGAGCCAGGCAATCGTCACCAGATCGGTTCGCGGAGACAAGAACGCCATTCCGGCGATTCCCACGACGAGCGCGGACTGCGTTACCAGCAGCCACCCGCGGCGCCGTCCGAGAAAAGGCGGCACGAAGCGGTCCATCGCCGGCGCCCACAGGAATTTCCAGACGTACGGAAGACCGACCAGCGTGAAGACGCCTATCGTGGACAGGTCCACGCCTTCGACCGTCATCCACGCCTGGAGCGTCCCGCCCGTCAGCGCGAGCGGCAGTCCCGAGGAAAAACCCAGCAGGAGAATGACTGCAAGGCGCCGGCTGCGGAAGACCTCGAGGTAAGGCGAAGGCATGCGCGATTGTAACCTTCGGCGCTTCCTGCGCCGCTGCTAGAGACTCGCGTCGTAGTCGATCGTGAGCGGAGCGTGATCCGAAAAGCGCTTGTCCTTGTAGATCGCGACCTTTTTCGCCCTGGCCGCAATGCCGGGAGTGGCGATCTGATAATCGATGCGCCAGCCCACGTTCTTCGCCCAGGCCTGGCCGCGGTTGGACCACCACGTGTACTGCCCCGGGCGCGGATCGACGCGGCGGAACACGTCGACCCAGCCTACCTTGTCGAAAACGTCGGTCAGCCAGGCGCGCTCCTCGGGAAGGAACCCGGAGTTCTTCCGGTTCGAGCGCCAGTTCTTCAGGTCGATCTCCCTGTGCGCGATGTTCCAGTCGCCGCAGAGCACGAGCTCGCGGCCGCTCGCGATGAGCTTTTCAAGCACCGGCATGAATTCCTCGAGGAACCGGAACTTGGCCCGCTGCCTTTCCTCCGAGCTCGACCCGGAAGGCAGGTACACCGATACCACCGAAAGCGCGCCGTAATCGGCGCGCAGAAATCTGCCCTCGGGGTCGAACTCGGGGCTGCCGAAACCGCAGATCACGTTCTCGGGTTTGGTTCGCGAGTACAGCGCGACGCCGCTGTAGCCCTTCTTCGTCGAGCAACAGTGATAGTGGCCGTGATATCCCCTCGGGACGGGCGCGAGGTCCGCCAGGTCCGCTTCCTGCGCCTTGAGCTCCTGCATGCAGACGACGTCGGCACGCTGGCGCGCGAGCCACCGCGGAAAGCCTTTGGAGAGCGCGGCGCGGATGCCGTTGAGGTTGAGCGTGATAATGCGTAACATTCCGCGAATTCTTTCTGGAAAAAGCCCGCGTGGCCGACTTTCGCAAGGACTTCATCGCCTTCTGCATCGAGCAGGGCGTGCTCGGGTTCGGCCGGTTCGTCACCAAGTCGGGACGCGCGACTCCCTACTTTTTCAACGCCGGCCTGTTCAACACCGGAGCCGCGCTCGAGCGCCTGGCGCAATTCTACGCAAAAGCGATCCTCGCCTCCGGGGTGGGCTTCGACATGCTGTTCGGCCCCGCCTACAAAGGCATCGTCCTTGCTGCGGGCGCCGCGATGGCTCTCGCCCGCGAAGGCCGCGACGTACCCTTCGCCTTCAACCGCAAGGAGGTAAAAAGTCACGGGGAAGGCGGCGAACTCATCGGCGCCCCGCTTGCCGGCAGGGTGCTGATTGTGGATGATGTATTGACGGCGGGCACCGCGGTGCGCGAGTCGCTCGAACTGATCGCGGGGCAGGGCGCGACCGCGGTGGGGGTAGTCATCTCCCTCGACAGGATGGAGCGGGGCCAGGGAGATCTCTCGGCCATCCAGGAAATCGAGCTGCGCCACGGAATTCCGGTCATCTCCATAGCCAGCCTCGACGACCTGATGAGCTGGCTTCAGCATCGCGCCGAGTTCCGGCAGAATTGGAGCGCGATCAGGGATTACCGGCAACTTTATGGGGTCGCTCATCATGCGTAGCCGAACGGTATTGTTCCTTTGCTCAACCTTGCTCGCCGCAGCTCCGGCGGCGGCGCAGCAGCGCATGTACAAGTGCGTCGACGCCAGGGGCAAGGTCTATTACACGCAGGTGCCCCCGCCCGAGTGCCTCGGCCGCGACACCCTGGAGCTGGACAAGTCGGGAATGCTGATTCGCAAGGGCCAGACCCCGACGGCTCTCACTCCGGCGCAGGAGAAAGCGCGCGAGGCCGAGCGCAAGAAGAAGCTCGAGGACGAGGAAAGAGCGAAGGAAGAGCGCCGCAAGAACACCGCGTTGCTCAATACCTACTCGAGCGAGAAGGACATCGACGACGCCCGCGGGCGCGCGTTGAAGGAAGCGCAGGCGGCCATCGCTGAAACCGAAAAACGGATCGCCGGCGCCCGGCAGCGCAAGAAGGAACTGGAGTCGGAAAAGGAGTTCTACGTCAAGAAACCGATCCCGGTGAAGCTCAAGCAGGACATCGCGAACAACGAGATCGACATCAAGAACCAGACCGAGCTGCTCGACGCGAAGAAAAAGGAGATCAGCATCATCAACGCCAAATACGACAGCGACAAGCGCCGGTACGTGGAGCTTACGGCCCAGGGGAAAAAATAGTCAGCCTGCCAGCTTCCGTTTCAGGATCTCGTTGACCTGCGCGGGGTTGGCCTTCCCCTGCGTCGCCTTCATCACCTGTCCGACCAGGGAGTTGAAAGCTTTTTCCTTGCCCGCGCGGTAGTCTTCGACCTGCTTCGCGTTCGCGGCCAGAACCTGGTCCACGATTTTTTCGATCGCGCCGGCGTCGGAGAGCTGCCTCAAGCCGCGCTTTTCGATGATCTCGTCGGGACTGCCTTCCCCGCTCCACATTGCTGGCAGTATGACTGTTGTTGCAGATGAGCTCGACACCGTTCCGTCGGAAACGCGCCTCGACAGCGCCTTGAGTTGATCTGAAGACACCTTGCTTTGCCTGATGTCGAGATTCTCTTCGTTCAGCTTAGCGCTGAGCGGGCCCAGCAACCAGTTCGCGAGCATCGCCCTTTCCTTCGGCGGGGCATCTGCCAAAAGGGACAGAGCAACCGTCGAGGTGTTGCGGCTTGCGGTGAGCTGATTCGCCTGCTGAATCGAGAGGCCGAGCTCGACGATCCTGTCACGCCGAACCCGCAGCGATTCGGGCATGGACTTCTTGATCTTCCCAATCCATTCCTCCGTTACCACGAGAGGCGGCAGGTCCGGATCGGGAAAATATCGATAATCGTGCGCCTCTTCCTTAATGCGCAGCGAGCGCGTCTCGTCCTTGTCTGAGTCGTACAGGCGCGTCTCCTGCACGATCCTGCCGCCGTCTTCGAGAATCTCGATCTGGCGCTTCGCCTCGAACTCGATCGCGCGCTCCAGGAACCGGAAGGAGTTGAGGTTCTTGATCTCGGCGCGGGTACCGAGCGGCGCGCCGGGCCGCCGCACCGAGACGTTGGCGTCGCAGCGGAACGAGCCCTCCTGCATGTTGCCGTCGCAAATTTCGATCTCTTCCACGATGATAAAATACAGCGCCTTGGCGTAGGCGACCGCTTCCTCGGCGGAGCCCATGTCGGGCTCGGAAACGATCTCGAGAAGCGGCGTGCCTGCGCGGTTGAGGTCGATCCCGCTCATATCCTGGAAATCCTCGTGCAGTGACTTCCCGGCGTCCTCTTCGAGGTGGGCCCGTGTCAGGCGAATCGCCTTCTCGCCGCTCTTCGTCAGGATGCGGATTTCTCCGCCTTTGACGATGGGAAGCTC